>CAZLTF010000412.1:0-2853 GCA_964562195.1 uncultured Bacteroidales bacterium
ATCGGCTTCAACAAATACTCTTCATTATCATTGGGTGTCTTGATTGCTTTGAAAGAATCTTTTCCGTACTTCGCATAATGACCGGAGGTTTTGTATAGATTGATATCCCCGATATGTGGAGTGATTACCGGCAAATACCCATATTCGCGTTGAACTTTTTTCAAATAATTCTCCAAACGTTCTCTCAATTGTGCACCCTTGGGCAACCACAAAGGCAAGCCCAGACCTACATTTTCGGAGAAAGTAAAAAGTTCCAATTCCTTTCCAATCTTGCGATGGTCTCTCTTTTTGGCTTCTTCGAGTTTCTCGAGATACTCTGTCAATTCTTTTTTCTTGGGAAAAGTAATCCCGTAAATACGAGTCAATTGTTTACGTTTCTCATCACCGCGCCAATATGCTCCTGCGATATTGAGCAATTTTACAGCTTTGATCTTGGAGGTATCGGGAAGATGAGGTCCGCGACAAAGATCTACAAATGCTCCCGTCTGATAAAATGTTATTTGTCCGTCTTCCAGATCCTGAATCAATTCCAATTTATATTCGTCTCCTTTGTTTTGAAAATAGTCTATTGCTTCTTGTTTGCTAATCTCTTTTCGATCAAAAGTTTGTTTTTGTCGAGCCAATTCGAGCATCTTTTTCTCAATTTTTCTCAAATCTTCATCTCCGATATTGGTTTCCCCAAAATCCACATCGTAATAAAATCCATTTTCAATGTCCGGTCCGATACCAAATTTGACTCCATCGTACAATTCCTCAATAGCTTCCGCCATCAAATGTGCTGAGGAATGCCAATACGTCGCTTTTCCTTCCTCATCATTCCATGTAAACAACTGAATAGCTGCATCTTCACTAATAGGACGGAGTAAATCTATTACCTCCCCATTGACACGAATGGCAAGTACATTCCGCGCCAAGCCTTCACTTATACTCATCGCAATATCCATTCCGGTACTTCCTTTGGGAAGCTGCCTCACGCTATTATCAGGTAATGTAATGTTTATCATTATACTATATTCAAAATTTCGGACTGCAAAAGTAGTATTTTTCTAATATGAAAATATTTTTTTCTCATAATTTATCACTTAACATCAGCATACCTCACAGTATATTCAACAAGTAGAATGAATCCGAACAGTACGATCCGAAAGAAACACTTTCATTCATTTTGTTTTACCAATTCTATGCTTATTACATTTTGTTTGGCAGAAGTATCCCTTTATGACAATCACTTCATCGTAATGCTGCCTTGCAGAAATTAGGGAAACTATAAAAATAGCAACAGCTCAGCACTTAAGCTTCCATGTTTACCTTATCTACTTTCCCATTCCGTTAAAAATCTTTTAGCTCGCGGCAAAAAGAAATAGATAAGCAAACCGGTAGAGAGCAAAGGAGCCGGAAGGAACATAGAAAAGCGTTTTACTTCCATAATATTCACAATCGCAAGCGTATAGCCACCGATCATTGCCATGAGCGCTGCCATTATTCCTAATGGTATGATATATTTTTTGCGAGTGAGAGCACCGAAGAGTACCATCAACCAAGAAACCGAACCTATCCAAGTAACAAGAAATACGACGGCATACATACCCTTCCACACATCATTGTATGTAGTAGTCTGGTATTTTGAAATAATGGCAACCCCATTGACATAACTCAACACATACGCCATCCCTATAACAAAAAGCAAACCTATTACTTTGAAATTCACTCTACCAATGTACATTATACCAAACCATAATAGTGTTGCTATAAAAAAGACTGGTAAGGTAGCCGCTGGCAGATCAATACTTTTGGCAGGTATTGCCGGAAAAAATCCTGCTAACATCTGCAATGCCGCAGCAATTGATCCGAACCTCCAACTCCATTCTTCTTTGTTGATAAATCCATACAATACGGCACCCCACAAACCACTGGCTCCGATCCCAAGCCATCCCAACATCGAGTATGTTACTTTCACTGCTAAGGCTTCATCCGGACGCGGCGGGATACTCGTCATCTTTCCATTTACAACCAGCATAAAATTATTTGCCAACAAATAAAACAAAAGTAAACCTGCAAAAAAACCAACGATGGAAATGAGTACTCCTAAGTAATTAATCTTTTTCATAAACTATCATTTTTTCAATATCAAACCCTTGCAAAAGTAATCTATTTTTTATTGTTACTAACCACAACTATTTTGGACTTGGCGTAGATTCAATTCTACATCTTCATTTCGTCCAATCATAATATTTTAGGGTCTGCTAAAAAACTCTCAAACAGATGAAAAAAAATGAAGATACTTCTGTGATTTTTAGCAGACCCTACTTTAAACCCGCAGGTATCTTTATACTATAAGGGCAAACAAATCACTTCAACATTCGCCATCAAAGAGCAAGCCATACCCCTTAACAATCTGGATATGAAAATGATTAAAATAAAAAAAAGCGGGAAACAAAATGCCCCGCTTTATACCAATTTTCTTTTCAAACAAGCTATACGAGGGGTTCCAATTTACCGACCAGCACTTGTTTTGGCACCACACCGACCTGTTTGTCAGCCACTTGTCCATCTTTAATAAACAAGATAGTAGGGATATTTCGAATTCCAAATTTCACGGCAATGCCGGGATTACTGTCCACATCTACTTTCCCTACCATTGCCTTTCCTTCATATTCCACACCCATTTCTTCGACGATAGGTCCTACCATCCTACATGGTCCGCACCATTCTGCCCAGAAATCTATCACCCATGGTTTGTCTGCTTGCATTACTAATTCGTCAAAATTAGCATCTGTTAATTCTATAGCCATATTTTAATTTTTTTTTTGCAAAGGTAGAACAAAAATTTATTTTGAGGAGAAATTAAAAACT
>CAZLTF010000413.1:0-3672 GCA_964562195.1 uncultured Bacteroidales bacterium
AGTTGTTTCCCATGCTTTTTCTTTCTTGTAAATACAATGTTTTTACTTTTTCTTGCAAGATATATCTGGCTCTTGCCAAATTTGATTTGGAAGTACCGATCGAAATATTTAGCATTTCGCCAACTTCCTTATGAGTATATCCTTCCAATGCGTATAGATTAAAAACCAGTTTGTATCTTGGAGGCAATTCATCAATAAAATTCTCCAGATCTTCGGTGGATATATTGAAGGTCATCTCCTCCGTCAGTTCATCTTTAAATTCAAATTCATCTTCATTCGCATACAAATATTTATTTCTTCGATGTTTTTCCAAAGCTATATTTACCATTATTCTACGCATCCAAGAGTAGATTGCTTTTTCATTTTTGAGTTGTTTTATTTTTTCAAAAATAACGATAAAACCATCATGCAATACATCTTGAGCTTCGCTATAATCGCTTGCATAATACATACATACCGCAAATAACTCTTTGCTATAGAGTTCAAAAAGCTCTTTTTGAGCTTTCCGTTTTTGCTTCTTGCAACCGCTTATTATTTCATCTAATTTAATGTCCAATCTTTTTCTTGTATGTATATCAATTTTTGAAGCCACTAAATTAGATATTTTCTTTCAAATGCAGACAAAAGATGTAAATATCTCCACTTTGGTTGCTTCTTTTGAAAAATTATTTTGGGGGGCAAACGCAACCCCTTGCTATGGCTGTTCATCTTGGCAATATAAATCATAATATACGAAAATATATCTATGAAAAGTAATTGGAAAGCGCACTTTATTTTTGTAGTATTAATGCTTGCTTTTGTGGCATTGACTATCGTGAGTGGTGCAGTAGTCCGCCAGCTTTTTATGGGAAACTAAATGTTTGTTATTATCTCTGTGTGAAATGCTTCTGAAAACCTTTTTAGGAGCATTTTTTTTATTTTGTCCATTTCTATGGGATGTCCTGCTTCTTTTTGTATTGAAGTGACTCCTTTGTCCGTAAAGCCACAGGGATTCATATAATCATAGTAAGAAAGGTCCGTATTGACGTTTAGAGCAAAGCCGTGCATCGTGACATACCTGCTTACCTTCACGCCAATAGCACAGATTTTCCGGGCTTTGGACGGATCTTTGCTATCCAGCCAGACACCGGTAGCTCCGTCCAGTCTTTCGGCATCAATATGAATATCACCGAGCACATCAATGACGATTTGTTCGAGAAGAAAGATATATTTTTTTAGACCCAGACCAAATTTTTCGAGGTCAAAAATAGGATAAACTACGATCTGTCCCGGTCCGTGATACGTAATATCGCCCCCCCGTTCGATATGAAAAAACTCTATTCCCTTTTTCATAAGCTCCTCTTGATTGACAAGAAGATTGGAAGTATTTCCGCTTTTGCCTAAGGTATAGACATGGGGATGTTCGCAAAACAGCAGGTAATTATAATCCGGAACTTGTTCACAGTAAGGCAATTCAAGATTGGTGATTTTCGATGAAATCGATTCTTGAAATAAATCTTTTTGATATTCCCAAGCCTCCCTGTACGGGATGAGGGACATATCCCTGAATAGTATTTTTCTGTCTTTATCCAAGATGCAAAATTTTGTGACAAAAGTAAAAGAGATTTTGACACCAAACCGGAAAAATTAGCCTTTTGATAAATGCAAAATTGAAATTTCAAATTTATACTGATTTTAAATACTTTTAGGCTTACATTTGCGGCATTGAAATTATACATTCGTAAAAATATTGAAATATGAAAAAAGTAACAGTAGTAGGTGCCGGTAATGTAGGTGCTACATGTGCCAATGTGTTGGCAGTGAAGAACTTCCTCGACGAAGTAGTATTAATTGACATTAAAGAAGGAGTTGCCGAAGGCAAAGCCTTGGATATCTGGGAGTCTGCTCCTGTTTTAGGATTTGATACCAGAGTTACGGGTTATACCGGTGACTATAGCAAGACCCAAGATTCGGATGTCGTAGTGATCACTTCCGGACTTCCTCGCAAACCGGGTATGTCGCGTGATGATTTGATAAAAATCAACGCAGGTATCGTAAAAGAAGTTTCACAAAAAGTGATAGAATACTCTCCCGATGCTATTATCATTATCGTTTCCAATCCATTGGACGTGATGACCTATGCAGCACATCAGGCGACCGGAAAGGCAGCCAATAAAGTATTTGGTATGGCAGGCGTCTTGGATACGGCTCGTTATCGTGCTTTCTTGGCGACCGAATTGAATGTTTCTCCCAATGATATTAAAGCTTTATTGATGGGCGGACATGGTGATACGATGGTGCCATTACCAAGATATACTACCGTTGCAGGTATTCCTGTGACAGATCTCGTAAAAGAAAGCAGATTGGATGAAATCATCCAAAGAACCAAAAAAGGCGGTGGAGAAATCGTAAACCTTTTGGGCACTTCCGCTTGGTATGCTCCGGGTGCCTCTGCAGCTCAAATGGTGGAATCCATTATCAATAATCAAAAACATATTTTCCCTGTTTGTACTCAATTGAACGGTGAATTTGATCAAAGTGATGTCTATTTGGGTGTCCCCGTAAGATTAGGCTCCGATGGTATCGAAGAGATTATTGACATTGATCTGAATGATAAAGAAATGGCAGATCTTAATGCTTCTTCCAATGCTGTCAAATCAGTAATGAAAGCTTTGGATGATATGAAATTATTCTAATACCTTATTTCCGCAAGTATATTGATTGCGAAAAGCCAAAAAACCTTCCCCTCGGACGGGATTGGTTTTTTGGCTTTTTTTATCTATGGTCTGCTGAAAATCGCAGAAGTGCCTTCATTTTTTTATTTGTTTGTTTTTTGACCGGTCTTTGAAATACTTCGAGTTGAATTAGTGCCAAGTCAAGTGTATTTTTGCCCAAGCATTTGAAAAGACACAAGACTTTTTGGAAAAAACGCTGGTTTCTTTTGCATTTTATTATTGATATTGTTACGTAATTCAATTTCTTTCATGTGTTTGAGAGTTTTTTTGGCAAATCCTATATATTTTTTAATATTCGGTGATGCCTTTGTATCCGCTAATTGAAAAAAAAAAACGAAAATATCGCCAAAAGAAACTTTTTTGAATTTGTTTGTTTTTTGACTGAACTCTTTAATATCTACAACGAAAGCTCCAAAAAATATTCCGGAGCTTTCGTACTACTTTCAAAAAACTTGATACCGATGTTTATTTGTTTTCCAATTTTGATATTCTATCTTGCAATAGCCGGATTATTTTGGACTGTTGTTCAATCATTTCCTGTTGTTCTTGCACCGCTTTGACCAAAGGCACTACAAATTCGGCATAACGCAATCCATAGTAGTCATTTTCGCTTTCGGGAGCATCTACACCACTGAACTCATATCCTAAAGATTGTGCCGCTGCTTCAACTTCTTGTGCAATAAATCCGGTTTGTAATTCTTTTTCCCGTTTTAAAGCCCGATTTTGGTCGTTTTTGTCGAGTGAGATATGAAAGTAATTTGTGATCGCATTCATATTAAGATGATAGCTAACAGGACGCAATTTTTGAATAAAAACCAATCCGGGAACATCTTCTTGTATATCTTTCTTAAAACGCTCGTCTGATAAGTTTGTCCAAGGAGCGTAGCCGCCGATGCTCGTAGTCCAGATATTACCAAGTCTTACTTGATCGTCTGCTGTGATTGCCGACATTCGTCCG
>CAZLTF010000414.1:0-1675 GCA_964562195.1 uncultured Bacteroidales bacterium
TCTCTTCAAAAGTAATTTCATTTTCTTTGTCTGCAACTGCATTAATCATGGCCTCGATATTAACAACAACTTTTATTTCTGGTTCTTTAACGCTACCTGATAAATAACCAGCGAAAGCAGGTATTTCATTGTTTGGCTTAATAGATAAAGGCCTAACAAGACGTTTAACCGGACTTGCTACCACAGCCGTTTCTTCAAAGTCACCAGGTATTCCGTCACTCATATGTTTTCACCTATTTTTAAATAATTTCCGCAAGCCCGTTAACTTAAACGTTCGGCCCTAACTATCATAATCAATAATATAGTAAAAGAGAAAAATGAATAAGGTAATAACATTAAGGTTTGATTACACCATTCCTGATCTGCTTAATGGCAAAATAGAGGTATCTGAGCCATATCAAAATTACAATTCCAGAGGGAATCCGACTAGTTTTGGTGTGGATTTGTATTTTGATGAAATGAACCTATCAAAGACTATTAAATCAAGTGAGTTTTATGTGTTGCGAGGCAAGATTGAAGATACATTACGCAGCTGGGAGAAAAAATATCAGCGACACCTTGATCGGTTGTATAAGGAAAATCGTGCGGAATATGTAGACGAATTAAATAAAGAAGCGAAGGAGGCTATTGAGTCGTTAAAAAATATTCTCGCCCATACATTGAGTATTGACGACACTGTTGATTGGAATGCCATAAAACGCAAGGATACATTTCGGATAAAACCTGCCGAGCTATTCCATGATGAGGCGGCTCCTGATTTCATAATTTTTAACTCTTATGGAAGGCCAACTGAATTTAAGAAATTAAGTATTCCGATTAAGCCGACTTTAGAAAGTGTAAGAAATGAATATGGTTTTTTCAGTAGGTTGTTTCGTGGCAAGGCTATCAATGAAGATTTTGAAAATAGATTAAGAGACTGGAATAGGAAAAAAGAAGAAGTTGATCAAGAAAATAAAAAGCGTGAGTTGTTATTTCGTCAAGCAGTGTCAACTTTTGAGTGCAAGAAAAAAGAGTTTGAGGCTGAAAAACAAAGGGATAATGATGCACTTGAAAATATCAAGTTAAGATATCAAGCAAAAGACGCAAAAGCAATTGAGGAGTACTGCGATTTGGTTCTAAATAATTCTCAGTACCCTGATTATTTTCCAAAGAATTGGGTCATTGAATACCGAGAAGACAATCGCTTAGCAGTTGTTGAGTATGAATTGCCATCTCCTGATCAGCTGCCCATAATAGAATCATACAGATATATAAAATCTCGTGATGAGGTAAAGGAAAAATTAATTTCTCAGACAGCAAGAAAGAAAATTTATGATAGTGTTATATATCAGATTTGCATCCGAACAATACATGAACTATTTGAGGCAGATGTTGTCAATGCTATAGATGCGGTCGCTTTTAATGGAGTTGTAACAAGTACAAATCAAGCTACTGGTATTAAAGAAACAAAATTGATAATGTCAATAGTAGCAAAAAAAGATGAATTTATGGACTTTGATTTATCTCAAGTTGATCCTAAGGCAACATTCAAACACTTAAAAGGCGTTGCCGCTGCTAGCCTTGTCGATTTAACACCTATCCCACCTATTATCCATTTAGATAAATCAGACAAACGTTTTATCACTGGTAGGAATATATCTTCTAATCTTGATGACTCTGTAAATCTTGCGGCAAT
>CAZLTF010000415.1:0-3458 GCA_964562195.1 uncultured Bacteroidales bacterium
TCTCCTATTTCGTCGAGAAAAAGAGTACCTCCGTTTGCTTTTTCAAAATCGCCTTTACGTGTTTTGACAGCGGATGTAAAGGCTCCTTTTTCGTGTCCAAACAACTGACTTTCAATCAATTCTGATGGTATTGCGGCACAATTTACTTCAATAAAGGGAGCTTTGTGGCGCGGGCTTTTTTCGTGCAACCAATGTGCTACCAATTCTTTTCCCGTTCCATTTTCTCCGGTGATCAATACTCTGGCATCCGTCGGAGCTACCTTTTCGATCATTCTTTTGACTTCTTGAATAGGAGCAGATTCGCCAATCATTTCCCATTTTTTGGACACCTGTTTTTTGAGTCTTTTTGTTTCGTTGATCAGAATTGATTTTTCGGTGGCATTGCGGATGGTAATCAGCATACGGTTGAGGTCGGGTGGCTTGGAGATATAATCAAAAGCTCCTTTTTTGATCGCTTCGACTGCCGTTTCGATTGTCCCGTGTCCGGAAATCATAATTACCGGTGCATCGGAGATCTGCAATACCTTTTCCATCAATTCAATGCCATTCATACCGGGCATCTTGATATCACACAAAATCACATCATAATCATTTTTGTTTATCAACGGAAGAGCCATATCACCGGATTCAGCATCATCCACTTGATACTTTTCCATTTCCAATATTTCTTTCAATGTACGGCGAATTGCCGGTTCATCATCGACTATGAGAATTTTTTTTGCCATTCTATTTGTTATTTTGCGATGTTTACGGCTCTTGTTTCACGGATTACGGTGATACGGATTTGTCCCGGATAAGTAACCTCCTCTTGAATTTTTTTGGAAATTTCGTATGAGATTTTTGCGGCTTCATCGTCGGAGACTTTTTCAGCCGAAACAATAACACGAAGTTCGCGTCCGGCTTGGATAGCATAGGATTTCAACACCCCTTCTTGACTCATTGCTATTTCTTCCAATTTGTTGATTCGTTGTAAATATGACTCTACGATCTCCCTTCTCGCTCCGGGTCTTGCGCCTGAGATTGCATCACAAGCTTGAACAATAGGTGCATAAAGTGTTTTCATTTCCATTTCTTCATGGTGTGAACCGATCGCATTGACTACCTCCGGTTTTTCTTTAAACTTTTCGGCGAGCTTCATGCCCAAGATTGCGTGCGGATCGTCGGTTTCAAAATCGGGTACTTTTCCTATGTCATGTAATAATCCGGCTCTTTTGGCGATCTTCGGATTAAGTCCGAGTTCGGCAGCCATAGTGGCACACAATTTGGCTACTTCTTTGGAATGTTGAAGCAAATTTTGCCCATAGGAAGAGCGGTATTTCATACGTCCTACATATTTGACGAGTTCAATATGCATTCCGTGAATACCGAGGTCAACGAGGGTCTTTTTACCTGTTTCCAATATTTTGTGCTCAATTTGTTTTTTTGTTTTTTTCACTATTTCTTCGATACGTGCGGGATGAATTCTGCCATCGGCTACCAATTTGGTCAGCGATTGTTTGGCAATTTCCCTGCGAACAGGATCAAAACCCGAGAGGAGAATGGTATCGGGAGAATCATCAATGACAACCTCGACACCGGTCAAAGCTTCTAATGCCCTGATATTTCTTCCTTCTCTACCAATGATTCTTCCTTTGATCTCATCTCCATCAATATGAAATGAGCTTACTGCATTTTCGACGGCATGTTCGGCAGCAGTACGCTGGATTGTTTCCACTACAATTTTCCGGGCTTGCTCATTGGCAGTGGCTTTGGCTTCATTCAGAATATCCGTGATGTAAACCATAGCATCTGTTTTGGCTTCATCTTTGAGGGCTTCGACAAGTTGTGATTTTGCTTCTTCTGCACTCAAAGCAGATATTTTTTCAAGCTCTGCGACTTGTTTTTTTCGCATTTTTTCAACTTCCTCCTTTTGTTTATCCAGCTTTTCGAGGCGGGAAGCCAACGAATTTTTCAGTGTATTTGTTTCTTTTTGTGAACGTTGAAGGTCAGCCATCTTTTTTGTCAAGACCTGTTCTCTTTGTTTGAGTTTATTGTCAATACGTTGAAACTTCTGATTTCTTTCATTGGCTTTCTTATCCTGTTCGGACTGCATTCGAATAAACTTTTCTTTAATTTCCAATTCTTTCTCTTTTCTCAATATCTCAGCCTTTTCTTCTGCTTCTTTGATAATGAGTTGACTTTTTCTATCATTTTTTTTCTTAAGTATGATATTGGCTATCACAAAGCCAATAACACCTCCAATCAATAATGCTGCTACTTGAAAAATTATCATATTGTATTTATTTTTAATTATTTATAAAAAGACCCGCATTTTTTGATAGTTTAGGAAACTCCTAAAATACACGATTAGGAAAAACCAAAGTTATTCGAGTTTCTACTGCCTGTGAAGGTTCCGGAGATCCGGAATGAAGCCTACTCTAGGAACGATGAGATTTTCCTTTATTTGATAATGTTGAGTTTCCAAACGTGTTTGAAAAATGCGGGCTATATTTCTGTAATGAACGTTCTTTTATTTATATTTTGACAAAAGCTGGGTTGTTTCAATAAATTGAGTATCAATCTCTTCCTCCAATTCTTTTTTTTCCTTTCTACAATTAATATTACTTATTTTTTCTTCCAAAGCAACAAGTGCTACTAAATCTTGTTCGTCCTTATATGCAATATTTTCAGCATAGGCTTTAATGGATGAATTGATTTGTTCAACTGCATTGCGTATCTCTTCTTCTTCTTCCCGTTGTATTTTTAATCGATACGAACGATTAGCAATTTTTACAGTTATTGTGAACTCATCCATAACTCAATCGGCTACTATTTTTTTCTTATTAATTCCAAACTCTCATCAATCTCCCGCAATATATCTGCAAGCTCTTTTTTCAAACCGCCGGTATTCTTACCGGGGGTAGAACTGAGCTTTATCAATCTATTTTCTTCTGATATGTTTTTATTTTCTTTGATACATTTATCTAATTCATTTTTTTTATTCTCAATATCTTGTTCTATATCAGCAATATATAATTTCAATTTTTTATTTTCTTCAATCAGGGCAAAAATTCCTTCTCTGATTTTATCAAATTTATTTTTAATACTACGCATTATAATCAAGCAATATCTCACTGCAAAAGTAATGGTTTTTTATTAACAAAAACAAAAAGATACGAAACGTATAATAAATTTATTCTTGCTTCTCAAAAGATGCGTTTTATTTCCGGAATGAGATATTCACAAAAAAAAGCGGGGGGTAATAAAAGGCAAAAAATGGGAGTGTAAATATATGCCTTATACTTCACTCATTATCACAACATTAAGTATGTTATTAACAAATATTAGAAAAAATGATGAAGATAAAACTTGCAATTTCAAATATACCTTTTACCTTTGCTGAGAATACATGGAGAGAAATATTGAGTAAGGCGACGGATATATCGAACATACTCAATTGATTTACAAACATTTAAAAA
>CAZLTF010000416.1:0-6824 GCA_964562195.1 uncultured Bacteroidales bacterium
ATGCTGGATTTTCTACAGCGGAAGAGTCCAATGCATTTTATCGCAAAAATCTTGCAGCCGGACAAAAAGGACTTTCCATAGCCTTTGACTTACCCACGCACCGGGGCTATGATTCGGATCATCCGCGTGTGGTAGGAGATGTAGGGAAAGCGGGGGTCGCTATTGATTCGATTTTGGATATGAATATTTTATTTGACAAAATCCCATTGGACAAGATGTCCGTCTCTATGACAATGAACGGTGCCGTGATTCCGGTTTTGGCTTTTTATATTGTAGCTGCGCTCGAACAAGGTGTGAGCTATGAACAGATGTCCGGCACGATTCAAAATGATATCTTGAAGGAGTTTATGGTGCGTAATACCTACATTTATCCACCACTACCGTCGATGCGAATCATTGCCGATATTTTTGAATTTACTTCGCATAAAATGCCAAAATTCAACTCAATAAGTATCTCAGGCTATCATATTCAAGAGGCAGGAGGGACAGCGGATATTGAGTTGGCATACACTTTGGCGGACGGATTGCAATATCTCAAAACCGGAATAGCCGCCGGTATGAAAGTAGATGATTTTGCACCTCGTCTTTCGTTTTTTTGGGCTGCAGGGATGAACCATTTCATGGAAATTGCCAAGATGCGTGCCGCAAGGATGTTGTGGGCAAAAATCGTAAAACAGTTTAATCCACAAAATCCGAAATCTATGGCTTTGCGTACGCATACGCAGACCTCGGGTTGGTCATTGACCGAACAAGACCCATTCAATAATGTTACACGAACCACAATCGAAGCACTCTCGGCAGCACTTGGACATACCCAATCATTGCATACCAATGCACTGGATGAGGCAATCGCTTTGCCTACCGAATTTTCAGCACGTATCGCCCGCAATACACAAATTTATTTGCAGGAAGAAACCGGCATCACCAAGAGTCTCGACCCTTGGGCAGGCTCATATTACGTCGAACGTTTGACACACGAGATAGTACACAAAGCATGGAAATTGATAGAAGAAGTAGAGAAACTCGGTGGAATGGCAAAAGCCATCGAAACCGGTATTCCCAAGATGAGAATTGAAGAAGCCGCCGCCCGCAAGCAAGCGCGCATTGATGCCCATAAAGATATTATCGTTGGAGTAAATCGCTATCGTCTTGAGAAAGAAGACCCGATTGACATCTTGGATATCGATAATGCCGCCGTTCGCCAAGCACAAATCGAAAGGTTGAAAATACTTCGAGCCAACCGCAATCAAGTCAAAGTAGATGCAATCTTGAATCGTATCACGGCTGCCGCCGAAAACGGGAAAGAAAACCTTCTCGACTTGGCAATCGAAGCTGCACAAAGCAGGGCTTCTCTCGGAGAAATTTCCGGTGCAATGGAGAAAGTATTCGGACGTTATAAAGCGGAAATCAGATCTATATCAGGAGTTTATAAAGCAGAGAGTATGGGAAATAAAAGTTTTGAAAAAGCACAAGAATTAGTTCGTGAATTTGCAGCAAAAGAAGGAAGGAGACCGCGTATTCTGGTAGCCAAAATGGGACAAGACGGGCACGATCGCGGTGCCAAAGTCGTTTCGACAGGTTTTGCGGATATTGGCTTTGATGTGGACGTAGGTCCATTGTTTCAAACACCGGAAGAAGTTGCCAAACAAGCGGTAGAAAATGATGTGCACTTCGTTGGTGTATCAAGTCTCGCCGCCGGTCACAAGACGCTCGTCCCTGCTTTGATTGCCGAATTGAAAAAATTGGGAAGAGAAGATATCTTGGTAAATGTGGGCGGGGTGATTCCTCCACAAGACTACGACTTCTTGTACAAAAATGGTGTCGTAGCTATCTTTGGACCCGGTTCGGTAGTTCCCGATATCGCTGTTAAATTGATCAAAATCTTGATGGACTTGAGAGGAATGTGATATGAATTGCATAGGCTCAAAATAGATGCTTTCCGATGAATAATAAAAGAAGCATAAATTGAACAATATAAAGGAAACAATAAATGACAAATACCAAATATTATTAAATCAAAAATACTGACGATAGAAGAGATAGAATATGAAAAAGTTGTTTGAAAAATTTCCACCGGTTTCGACGGAGTCGTGGGAAGAAAAAATAAAAAAAGACCTCAAAGGGGGTGATTATCACAAAAAGCTAATCAAGCCTACCTATGAGGGTTTTGAAATACTTCCCTATTACCGGGAAGAGAATTTGAAGGCTATTTCTTATTTGGAGGCTTTGCCAGGGCAATTTCCGTATGTCAGAAGCCACCGGAAGGAAAACAATTCTTGGCTTATCCGGCAGGATATTAAGGTGAAAAATTTAAAAGATGATAATCAGAAAGCCTTGGAAATATTGATGAAAGGAGTCGATTCGTTGGGCTTTGATTTGTCTGATTATGAAGGAGATATATCGGAGAAAGAAATAGAAGTTTTAACAAAAAATATTTTTGCGGACACCGTAGAGCTTAATTTCAAAGGAATCAAAGATCCGGTCACTTTCACGGAAATTTTGGTTCGATTGGCGAAAAAATACAACCGAGATTTGGAAAAAATAAACGGTGAGATAGATTTTGATCCTTTGGGTGAAGCACTGGTGCAGGGACATTTGCAAGATGATTATTTGTCAATTGCCCAAGAGATGATAAGCCGCAGCAAGCATCTACCTCATTTTCACACACTTGTGATAAAAGCGAATCATTTTCACAATGCCGGTGCGACGCTTACTCAAGAAATTGCCTATGCTTTGGCACAAGCGGTGGATTATCTTCATTTTTTGACGGATGAGGGCTTGTCGGTACGTGAGATTATCCCGAAGATGAAGTTTCATTTTGCCGTAGGCAGTGAATATTTTATGGAAATCGCCAAATTTAGGGCTTTACGCTATCTTTTTGCCCATATTGTCAGCGCTTATGGTCTTTTGGAAGACAATTGTGCAAGAATGTATATTCACGCCGAAACATCCCTTTGGAATAAGACCATCTATGATCCTTATGTGAATTTGTTGAGAAGCAGCACAGAGGCATTATCTTCCATTTTGTCGGGTGTCGATTCATTGCGAATCATTGAGTTTAATACTCCTGCCGGAGAAATTGATGAGACCGCCGAAAGAATCGCACGTAATCAACAGTTGATAATGAAACACGAATCCTATCTGGATCAGGTGATCGATCCTGCTGCCGGTTCTTATTATATCGAAAATCTTACCCAAAATCTGATCGAAAGTGCATGGAGCGAATTTCTCAAAGTACAACAAGAAGGAGGCTTCAAGGAAGCAATACAATCTTCTTTTATCCAATCGAGAATCGCTTCTTCAAGCAAAATCAAGCAAAATGATATAGCCTATGCCAAAAAAGTATTTCTTGGGACTAATCGTTTTCCAAATCAATCCGAACATCTGCATATTGACCCGAAATCTGCAACCCCACAAAAAACAAAGATTGAAAAACTGAATTTTATGCGCGGAGCAGAGGCTTTCGAAAAATTGCGTTTGACAATGGATGCTTATGCTTTTGAAAAGTATCGTCCGGAAGTGTTTCTTTTGACCTTCGGAGACCGGTCGATGCGAAGAGCAAGAATGCAATTTGCAGCCAACTTTTTTGCTGTCGCCGGTTTTGAAATTTTGGAAATGCAAGAAGAAAAATCACTCGATCAAGCAGTGGAGGAAGCGATATCCAAAAAGGCGGCAATCACGGTTTTTTGTAGCTCGGATCAAGAATATTCCCGCCTTGCGGAAATGCATATCAAAAAGCTTAAAGTAAACTCCATTCCGGTGATAGCCGGCAATCCGGCAGAACAAAAAGAATACTTACAATCCATTGGTATAGAACACTATATCCACAACAAATCAAATATTTTGGAGGTGCTTGGTGATTTTGTTTCGATATGTATTGAGCGATCTTGAAAATAGGCTGCTGTGGAGTGATTTTGCGTTTAAAAAAAATCATCTGAAATACTTCTTCATCTGTGGCTGTTCTTCCAGTATCTTTTTGATTCGTTTGATGGCGTTGGTGATATGATTTTCGACGGTTTTCTCAGAAATACCCAACAAGTCCGAAATTTCGGAATATTTCAATCCGTCAATCTTTTTTAGCCGCAACACCAGACCGGCTTGTTTGGGCAATTTGTCAAACAGATCGTTGATTTTGGAGTTTAGCTCTTTTTTGAGCAACAATGTCTCAGGAGAAAGTGTATTGACAATATCATTCTCTTCTATATCTCGGTTGTTGATAGAGGTGGTAGGTTTTTGTTTGCGAATAGTAGCAATCAGCTGATTTTTGGTGCTCCGGTATAAGTAATACTTTAATTCTTTCTGAATTTCAATCTGATGTCTTTTTGTCCAAATATTAACAAACACATCCGACACGACTTCTTCACAAACATTTTTGTCTTTGATGAATAAATATGTAAAATTGCACAAAGGAGAATAATATTTGTCAAACAAAAGCTCAAAACTTTTTTTACAATCTTGATTTTTGACTTTGTCAAATAAATATTTATCTTCCTCTTTAAGATGCATATATTAATTCATTCGATATTGGTGATAGACGATTGGGGGTACAAGGGTTTATCAATCGGGTATTATGGAAATTTCGGGAATTTTTTAAAATCCGGTTGTCTTTTTTCCAAGAAAGCTTTTTTGCCTTCTTGGGCTTCATCGGTCATATAGAAAAGCAGCGTAGCATTACCTGCCAATTCTTGAATTCCGACTTGTCCGTCCAGCTCGGCATTCAGTCCCATCTTGATCATCCGCAATGCCATAGGGCTTCTTTGCATCATAATTTTTGCCCATTCGACAGTAGTATCTTCCAATTTTTGCAAAGGTACGACCTTGTTTACCAATCCCATTTGGAGTGCTTCGGCAGCGGAATATTGCAAATTGAGAAACCATATCTCGCGTGCCTTTTTTTGTCCTACAATACGTGCCAAATAAGAAGAACCGAATCCGGCATCAAAACTACCAACCTTGGGACCTGTTTGTCCGAAGATAGCATTTTCGGAAGCAATGCTCAGATCGCAAATCACATGCAAAACATGCCCTCCACCGATAGCATAACCATTGACCATCGCCACGACTGGCTTGGGCATCGAACGAATTTGTTTTTGAACATCCAGCACATTGAGTCTCGGCACTCCATTGTCGTCAATATAACCGCCTTTGCCTTTATAATTTTGATCTCCTCCTGCACAGAAAGCTTTGTCGCCGGCACCTGTCAAAATGATCACATAGATCTCATTCTCTTCCCTGCAAATTTTCAATGCATCACCGATCTCCATGATTGTCGCAGGACGAAAAGCATTGCGCACCTCCGGACGATTGATGGTAATCTTGGCTATCCCTTGATAAAATTCAAATAAGATGTCCTCGTATTTCTTAATTGTTTCCCATTTTCGCATCATATAAATCTATTTTTCAATCTGCAAAGGTAAGCGTTTTTTACTTTTGATTGATTAAATTTAAAAGCTCGGCAATGGCATCTTTTTCATCGATATTTTTCTTTATCAATTCTTGTCCTTGATAGAGGTGCACTTTGCCTGCTCCGGCTCCTACATAGCCATAATCGGCATCTGCCATTTCTCCGGGACCATTGACGATACATCCCATCACACCAATTTTCAGACCTTTGAAATCTCCGGTTTCTCTTTTTATTTTTTGCAAGACCTCTTGAATATTAAACAAGGTTCGACCGCAAGAGGGACAAGCAATATATTCGGTTTTTGAGATTCGTTCACCGGTAGCTTGCAATATATTGAATGCCAACACCTCATCTCTTGCCCAAAGCCCGTCAACCAATCCATCGACCAAAAAATAGGCAGCGTGAATCGTCGCTTCGATCATCTTGTCCGTATCTATCTTCAATACGATTTTTAATTCCGGGTTTTGTTTTCTCCATCTCACAATATCTTGATAAACAGATGATAAAAGGCTATCTTTATTAATTTCAATTATCACAGGTATCTCTTTTTTCGTAGCTTCGTCAATATGATAGGTAAATGGAATTTTTTGGACTCCGTCCCAACTATGAAAATGGCTTTCCGAAGCCCAAAAGTCTGCTTTTTCTTTGCGGTTTTTGGGATCAACGATCACCGCAATTGTGTTTGCTTCTGTAAGTCCCTTATTTTTGCGATTGAAATATTTTTTTTGCAGAGCAAAATCAATGTTTTTGTGTGTTTTTGCTTGCTTGGCAAAATGTACTATTTCAGCGGCTACCGGAATTTCATTTTCAGGCTCTTCGGTCAAAGAGACACGAATCGTATCGCCAATATGATCGCATAACAATACTCCGATTCCGGCGGCTGATTTGATACGTCCGTCTTCCGCATCTCCCGCCTCGGTCACACCGAGATGAACAGGATAATTCATTCCTTCTTCCATCATTTGACGTACCAGTAAGCGATTGGCTTCTATCATTATCTTGACATTACTGGCTTTCATCGAGACAACAACCTCATGAAAATCGAAAGATTGAAATATTCTCAAAAATTCCATTGCTGCCTCTACCATTCCTTGAGCGGTATTGCCATAGCGGTTGAGAATGCGTTGCGAAAGTGAGCCGTGATTGCTTCCGATACGAATGCTGGTGTGATTTGTTTTGCAGATTTTTATCAATGGGCTAAGATTTTTCTTTATACGATCCAAAATGTGCAGGTATTCTGCTTGACTAAGCTCTACTTTCTGTTTGTTGGCTTCGGTATAATTGCCCGGATTGATACGTACTTTATCCGCATATTGAGCCGCTACTTCCGCTACTTTTGTAGAAAAATGCACATCTGCAATCAATGGAATAGAAATTTCTTCTTCAAGCAATCTTGTTCTGATGAATTTCAGTATTTCCG
>CAZLTF010000417.1:0-10222 GCA_964562195.1 uncultured Bacteroidales bacterium
CAAACAATGAAGAACCCGGTGACGGTTCATTGTCAGGACTTGCCGGAGGGACTACGTATGATGCCTCTGTTTTGGAATTTGATTTTATTCCCGAATCGGACACACTCCGGTTTCAATATAGCTTCGGTTCGGATGAATACAATGAATTTGTGTGGTCTAGCTATAACGATGTATTCGGATTTTTTGTCTCCGGTCCCAATCCCGAAGGAGGGATGTATTCAAATGTAAACGTGGCTGTCGTACCCGGAAGCAACCCACCCGTTCCCGTTGCCATCAACACGATAAACAATGACTTAAACAGTGAGTATTATCATGAAAATTTAACCCCACCGACGACACTTGAATATGATGGATTTACGGTCGTATTAACTGCCTTTATCAGGGTCGTACCTTGTGAAGAATATCATATTAAGATGGGGGTAGCAGATGTGGCGGATGGAATATATGACTCGGGCATTTTTCTGAAAGAAAATAGTTTTGAAAGTCCGAAAATTGATGTTCAAGCCAACCCCGTTCCCGAAGGCGTGGCAGACAATATGGTAGAAGGTTGTGTAGAAGCGGATGTAGTGTTTCGTTTACCCAATACCAGTTACACTCCGATTACCGTTGATTTTGTAGTAGAAGGAACAGCAGAAGCTCCGGATGACTATAATAGTCTCGGGAATTCGGTAACTTTTGATGAAGGAGTGGACAGTGTTTCGCTACATGTAGTTCCTATAGCAGACTACATTGAAGAAGGAGATGAAGACATTATGATTATTATCACCAATACATTGGGCTGTACGGTACGCATTGATACGGTCAGTTTTTTAATCAAAGATTATAATGAGTTACTTACCGAATCTCCGGGAGAAGTTCAGCTATGCGAAAATGCAAATATGGATATTACCATTCACCCGACGGGAGGATTAGAACCCTTTACCTTCGATTGGTCAACCGGCGAAGAAGCCGACACTACCGAGACCATCAATGTAGCACCTAACGAAGACACTTGGTATTATCTCACAGTCTCGGATATGTGTGGAAGTGAAGTT
This sequence comes from uncultured Bacteroidales bacterium, assembly GCA_964562195.1. Classification (GTDB taxonomy): domain Bacteria; phylum Bacteroidota; class Bacteroidia; order Bacteroidales; family S143-32; genus S143-32. The sequence goes on from CAZLTF010000417.1 coordinate 1,035, forward strand.
AAAGATTCGGTATTTGTGGAGGTTATTCCCAGTCCTGATATCGATCTCGGCAATGACACGACACTCTGCGGAGGAGAAGAGCTTGTACTGGATGCAGGAGAAGGATTTATCAGCTATTATTGGAGTACTTCATCCACAGAACAGAGTATTACAGTGACAGAATCAGGAAACTATTGGGTGCAAGTGATCGGCCCCGGTGGTTGTTCTACTTTGGATCAAATAAATGTTACATTTGCACCTGTACTTAACCTTGAATTGGGCAACGACACATCCCTATGTGCAGGAAACACATTAAACCTCGAAGCACCATCCGGCATGCAATCTTATTTGTGGCAAGACGGATCTACTACCAGCACTCTGGAAGTAACCGAAAGCGGCACATACTGGGTAAACATAGAAAGCAGTATAGGATGTTCGGAGACAGACACTATTCACGTTTTATTTGAAGATGAAACCATCGTAGATCTGGGAGACGACCAATGGATATGTATGGGAGACGACTTTGTTCTTGACCCTGGTTTCTACAATCAATATGAGTGGCAAGACGGAAGTACAGACTCAATTTATACTGTCACTGAGGCAGGCACCTATATCCTCCAAGCACTTGGCGGATGCGGTTGGGCTTCGGACACAATTGTCATCAACTATCACCCACCCGTATTACCGGATTTAGGTCCCGACACGACGATATGCCACACCGACTCTTATGTACTAAATCCCGGACTCTTCCTCAATCCCGTCTGGCAAGACGGAACAGTCGCCAACACATATCCTGTCTATGAAACCGGCACCTATTCCGTTACCGTAACGGCTTTGACATACGCTTGTACAGGAAGTGACACGGTATTTGTGAGGGTAGGACAAGCTGTCCAACTCGGTGCAGACACCTCCTTCTGTCAAGGAGACACAATCACACTCTCTTCCAGCAATGATTTTGATTATTTTGAGTGGACAAAAGACAATGATGCGGAAATACTTAGCACAAGCAATTCACTCTTGGTATCCGAAGAAGGAAACTATACAATCTCAGTAGGAATCAACAATATCAATTGTAATTCGTCGGATGAAATATTTGTAGATGAAATTCCGGTTGCAACCGCAGACTTGGAAGATGGTTCTATTTGCTCAGGAGAAACAATGACCCTGCATGTCGATCCCGACTCTACATACAACTATTACTGGAATGGCGAAGAAGGCGATCACGAATTAGTTGTTTCCGAAACAGGAACATACCGCATAAAAGTAGGAAACAAATGTGGATATGCCTACGATACCGCAAACATCACCGTATATCCTCTTCCTGAAGTGGACTTGGGAGAAGATCAGTTTTTATTTGATGAAAATGGAGAGATCATCCTAAATGCAGGTGAAGGATTCACTTCCTATACTTGGCAAGATGGAAGTTCACAGTCCACCTACACAATCACTTATGAAACAGCCCTGCAAAACAGTGAATATTTTGTGGAAGTCTTTGATGGTAATTGTTATGCTACAGACTCAATAATTGTAGAAACAGGTGTACCTGAAATCCCCAATCTGCTATCACCCAACGGAGATGGGTACAATGACGTCTTTAAACCCACCAGTAAATGGGGAGCTATTAAAGAACATACGATCGTAATCTTCAATCGCTGGGGAGAGAGGGTTTGGCAATCAACGGATTTCCCAAGCGGATGGAATGGAGAGAACGGTTTCGGACGCAAAGTCTCAAATGGTACATACTACTGGGTATTAGAAGCAAATTACGGAAGGGGAATTAAGCGAATATACAAAGGAAGTTTGACTGTATTAAACTCTAACTAATAAAATCAGATGAACTCAATTTCTCGATTATTCATTATTCTGTTTGTCTTATCTATTTTCCCGGCAAAAGCCCAACAAGATTATTATTGGGTCGATGGACAGGGAGAATGGTCAGAACTGATTCACTGGCAATTTGAAGACGGGACAACTCCCGATGTTATCCCTTCCGGTGAAGACAATGTATTCATCAATGATCAATCCGGCTCTGACTACGATACTATTTTTATTCAAAACAACAATGCCACCTGCAAAGATCTAATCTTTCTTAACAATAGCACCCCAATGGTTATCACCGGTGGTGCTGACACTACCTCCATTCTGATCTCAGGATCTTTTATATTAACACCCAAAATAAGTTGGGAATACAAAGGAAAACTCCGGTTTAACAGTTCCGACCCCGACCAATCTATTCAAACTGCCGGAAACCTTATGCACAACAATCTTCTCTTCGATGGCACAGGGGGATGGAAACTCCTTGACGGTCTGATCGCTACAGATCGAAAAAACTGGTGGTTGAGTCTTGCTATTCCGGATAGCAATTTGGTTCCCGACCCTGTTATCATATTGAAAAAAGGAGATCTTGACTTCAACGGGAAATTAGTAGTCTGTGATGGATTTTCTTCAACCGAATCAAATGAACGAACATTGGATATCCATGATAATGATTCAATATTTATTCTTACCGGAGGATGGCAAATGAATGGTGAAAATATTGCCCTTCACGCTGAAAATTCTACCATCACCATCAAGCAAACAATGAACAATTTACTCGGAGGTCCTCTAAAATATCACAATCTAAAATTCTTTGATAAAAAGACAGATGAAAAAATAACAAATACAAACATTCACACCCTGTTTAACGTAATCACAACCCCCGGCAATGCCATAATAAAAGGAGAAGATACTCCAGGACAATGGGGAACATTTATCATAGATTCACTCCTCATCGGAGCAAAAGGAGATATCTCAGGACAATTTGACACGATCAACTATACCTCTATGAATCTGGGAACGATCAATGGACACAATCATTATCTAAAAAAAGTATATTTTACTTTTCCGGTCGCCCACTCAGGCATCTATGGAGAAGACAACTTTATTGATTCGATCTTCTTTTTTGCTCCTGTCTTCTTTGGAAAGACTTGGATTAGCGACCAAAACAAAGGAATAATAGCAGGAAAGAATACCATAAACTATGGTCTTTTTGAGATTATTGCAAGCCTGAGCGGATTGGATGGAGAGCAAAACTATGCTACCACTTTGGACCTCAAAACAGATGGGATATTTTCCGGCAACAATGAGATCACAAATCTCAACCTGAGTAGTGGCTGTTGGTATAAAATGGCTGCCGATTCTATGGATATAGGCTCCAATCCTACACACACTTTTCTTCAAAAATTTCACAACATCAATGTGCAAGGAGATTGCAATGCCGGCCTCGCAATAATCACCTCCACGTATCAACCCAACACCGCTTTTATAGATTATTTAGGAGAGCCTTACACTACATCATTATTAGCAATACGTGATATCACCAATACCGGTAATGCTCTCACCGTGTCTGATGGTGTGGATCTAGGAAACAACTCCGGTATTACTTTTACTTCACCTTTAACGGGAAGAAACTTGTATTGGGTCAATGGTTCGGGTGAATGGACAGACAGTTATCATTGGTCAACCACCTCCGGAACTACAGAAAATGAATGTCCACCTACGCTTATCGATAATGTTTTTATCGATGCCGCCTCAGGTGTGGACACCGACTCAGTTATCATCATCAATCCAAGATACGCACAATGCAATAATTTTTTCTTTGATCCTACACTTTCATCCTCTTACAAAATAGATGGAAATTTTAGTAGCAATCTGATGATCTGGGGAAGTCTAAATTTTCTACCTAATACAGAAAACAAAGGTTTTACTGGGAAAACATTTTTTGAATCAAATTATGATATCGACTATGAATCGATATTTTCCGGATATTCTTTTAATTTTCCAAGCAAAGTGATATTTGAAGGAAATGAAGGAATGTGGCAGATACAAGGTGCATTTAATACCGGAGACTCACTTATCCACGAATTTGGCAACATAGCTCTATACGACGGACTCAACTTTCCGGATGACAGTGTAAGAGTTTTGTGGGCGTATGCTGCCGAAGATACCATGCCAAGAGCATTGAACTTAGGAAAATCACGCGTTATTCTTCAAAATTTTTTGGTCAACAGCTGGAGCCTGAATGCAAAAAACTTTACACTTGATGCGGGATCTTCGACCATCGTTTCTTCTCCACATGGTCCTCCTCCCGGACCCCCTCCTACTTGGGCTATGGGAAATATCTATACATTTGGAGTATCCGATAGTATAAACTACCATAATATAGAATTTGAATACTCAAAATCAATGCTCATTAGTGCAGGCTTTTGTATTTATAATAATGTTACTTTTATGCCTCTCGCAAAGGAAGGAAAAGTGGAAGGAATTGCAAAAATTGACTCACTTACATATATGGAAGGGGCTTTCAATGGGGCTGTCAACAAAAATGATACGATTAATGTCTTCAGGGCTTTTGCTCTCAATGACAGTATCAACGGGGGACACATTGTCAATCAAGCACATTTTTTCAAAGATGGTTGTGTCGTTGGTCTCAATACCATTGACTCATTGCACTATCATGTGATGCCACCCAATACTTCCACTGCAATTCTCGACAACGAAAATCATATTCATCGTGCAATATTTGAAGGAGATGCATTCCTTTATGGAAAAAATGATTTTGACGAAGTCTGGTTCTCACCCGGACATTTATATACTCTGCAACATGAAAATACGCAAACAATCCATCAACACCTATATGCCAATGGCGTGTGCACCAACCCCATCCTCATTAAATCCTCCGAATTAGGCAAACAAGCAAATCTCAAAGCAGAATACAATCCCGTAGAAATCAATTATGTATCTCTCAATGATATTAAAGCCATACCTTATTCGGGAAATACTTATACTGCATACGAGAGCATTGATCTCGGAAATAATACAAACTGGAATTTTAATAATACTACCGTAAAAAATTACTATTGGATAGGAGGAACAGGTGTATGGAGCGACAGCACTCATTGGTCTTATACAAGCGGAGGACCTCCCAATATTGACAAATGTACTCCTCGTGAGATAAATGATGTCTATTTTGATCACAATTCATTTTCCTCACCCAGCAATGTAGTTACTATAGACGTAGAACATGCCCTCTGCAACAGTATGTACTGGACTCATCCTTCTACCGAAAATCCGGTTCTGACCGGAAACAATGGGGATCTTAAAATATACGGTTCCTTGCTTTTCAGTCCCTCCATGAGCAATCAATTTTCAGGACCGGTTAGATTCAAAGAATTTGGAGGTGGCAACCCCGGTTTCGATACGATTCACACATCAGGACAAGTTTTTCACAATGAGGTATGGTTTAATGCCATTGATGACCATTGGATAATAGATGACAGTCTCTATGTATTTGATGATTCCAACCTCAATTATGAAACAATATTTTTGAAGAATGGCGAACTGATAACCAATGGAAAGAAAGTAAGTACAGGATTCTTTAATAGTGACTTTGAGACCAACCGTATTTTGAACATTGAAGGTTCGGAAATCCATCTTTTAGAAACCGTGGACACAGTATGGAATTTTAACTGTACCAACTTAGTTATTTCTGCCAATGCATCCATAATTGAATTGGACAGTATTGGATCTGTTTTCAAAAACAAATATTGCAACGACATCAATACTCCCATAAAATTTGATAGTATCCGGTGTAATAAATTTATGCAAGGTATCTGGAATGAACACAATCTAGTAGAATTCTCAAATGTATATTTTACCAACGAACTTGATTATATCACCCATATTGACGGATACTATCAGGTTCGAGATTCGATCAGCATATTAGGCAAGAACTGCGTAGTAGATCAAAGCTCTTCTACACATAAAATTTTTATTGCGGAGAGTGCTGACAATGCCTATATTGTTGGTATTCATTCCATTGATTCAATTGTTTCGCACGGATTCACTCCCGTTATTCAAGGAACGAACACGATAGGGCATGCCGTCTTTGACAATGGTGCAAAATTTAGAGAAGAAAATGTTTTTGACACCCTCATTCTTAAACCCGGCAATGGAGCGACCTACTACTTTCAGCCAAACAAAACACAGCACATCAACAATCAATTTATCGCACGCGGCAACAATTGTTTTACCATGTCCCTTAAATCGGAAAACATCAATCATCTTGCCCAAATCGAAAAAGACTCCGGTAACGTCATTTGCGACTTTATCGATTTGGAAGCCGTAGAGGCAACAGGAGGTGCTACTTTCTATGCAGGATCACATTCTCTGGAATTACTATCAAGTCCGGGTTGGATTTTTGAAGACGGAGAAGGATATATTTATGGTTTTCAAAGTGATACAGCTTACCTGTGTGGATCTGACACATTGTTTTTGGGAACCAATGAATTCAATACCGATGCAAATACTCTTTTCTATTGGAAACAAATTGACGATGCGGTTTTTGTTCAAGGTGGATCAGTAGATACGATAACGAGTATCGGCACCTACATCCTGAATCTTAAATACAACGGGATCTGTGACTATTATGACACCATCTCAGTAGTAGCAGCGACCAAACCGCTTGTAAGTTTCTCAGCGGGTCCATACTGCGAAGGAGATACTATTGTCCCGAATATCTCTCCCGCCGATCTCCCCTATTCATGCCGGTGGTTTGATGGAAGCACCAAAGATTCTCTGATTGCGCAAGCTCAATTTGCAGGACAATTAGCTTGGCTTACCGTGACCGATACAATTACCCAATGCTACACCACAAGTGATTCGTCTATCATGCTGGTCAGTGACTCTCCCCACCCCGAACAATATATCGGCAATGATGATACCTTAGTATTCGGCACCAACATCACCCTCGATGCCGGTCCCGGAGAAACCTACCTCTGGTCAAATGACAACTCCTCTATTCCTATAGATACTCCAACCAACCGGACTATCACCGCCTACGGCATGGATGTTCCGGTTACCTACAATGTATTTGTGACCAATAGCACCGGTTGTTCGGCAGAAGCATCGATTAGTCTCGGTCTATTTCCGCCCTGCAAATACGATGTTCCTAATGCTTTCACCCCGAATGGAGACAAAAAAAATGACATCTTCTTCGTAAAAGGTCCCGTCAACGGTTACAAACACCTCAACCTTATGATTTTTAATAGATATGGTCAATTGGTATTCCATACAGATGATATATCGGTAGGTTGGGATGGTACCGTAAATGGTGTGAAACAGGAGTCGGAGGTTTTTACTTTTCATTTGGTTGTTGACTGTATTGAAGGGAAACTAATCGAGAAAAAAGGGAATATCACATTAATCAGATAAGTTTAGACAAATATGTACAGAAAAATATTTCTCATTAGCATTTTACTTCTTTTGTCATTACTGAGTTTCGAGCAAGATGTCCACTATTCCCAATGGGATGCCACACCTTTATTTACAAATCCGGCTTTGACAGGCAATGGCAATTGCTCTTGGAGAACAGGCGTCAACTATAGAACACAAGATCAGTACACCAAGCCTTTTGAAACATACAATGCATTCATCGATAAAAGAATAAAACCGGGATTTATCGGTAATCATGCTTGGCTGGGGTTGGGAACGAATTTATATTATGATAACGCAGGAGACGGACCACTGAAAAAAATTCAAGCGATGCTATTTATGAGTTATTCAAAGGGGTTTAACTCCGACAATACCATATATGGTTCCATGGGTGCCGGTCTTGGAATAACAAACAGACAGATTGAAAACAATTACATATTTGACAATCAATGGAATGGAACGATTTTTGAGTTTGACCCCGGATTCTCATCCGGAGAAGACATTACGAAAGCTTCCATTTTTTATCCCGATTTTAATTTCGGACTTCATTATCATCACCAAATTAATAAAACGATTATTTTTGAAATCGGAAGCAGTCTTAACCATATCAATCGCCCGATAGAGTCCTTCTTTACCGGAGAAGAAAACAGAATGGATAGAAAATCTATTAGCTACCTTCATACATATTTCAAAATGGGAAGCAATATTCTTATTAATCCTTCTGCCTACTACATTTGGCAAAACGAAGTAGATCAACTATTGATGGGAAGCAATTTTGAATATACACAAGCCTACCTTACACTGTCTGCCGGCATCTGGTATCGATACCAAAGAGATATTATCCCACTTATAGGCATCGAGTATCATTTATTCAAACTTCAAATTTCGTATGATGTCAATATTTCAAAAGAACACACGGCAAGCAATTACAAGGGGGGGATGGAAATAAGCTTAGTCAAGTCATTCTGTTCCGGTAACAGAGTTGACAAAACATGTAAATCACTCCAATTTCATTAAAGCTTCCCTTTCAGTTGAGAAATTATAATTCCTACGGAGATAGATAAATTTAAAGATTCCGGTTTCCGGAGAGACATAGCAGGAATACTTATACTTTTCCCAATTTGTTTTCTAATTGCAGAGGAAACGCCTTTGCCTTCATTCCCGAATACTATTCCAATATTTTCCTTTGTCGAAATAGGATAAGAATAAATGCTTTCACCATTCATATCCGTATAAAAGAAAGTAGTTTCAGGTCTATCGGCAATCATATCCGATAGATCCACATAGCGAACATCCACCAAAACAAATGCTCCCATACTCGCTTGAATAACTTTCGGATTATAAACATCAACACTATCCTTTGAACAATACAACGTATTTATCCCAAACCAACTTAAAGTTCTGATGATAGTACCCAGATTTCCGGCATCTTGAATAGAATCAAGTAGTATAATCAGCTTATCCTCATTTGAGAAATCACTTTTCACAGGACTCATTGTAAATAGAACGTCATGAGGAGTTTTTAGTAAACTAATTGTTTTCAGTTCTTTCAGGCTAATAATAAAAACATCAAACTGTGTCAAATCATAGGATGCTTTATGATCAAGATACCACTTTTCAGTACAATAAATCTCCTCTATCAAAGAGTTGGCATACTGATATACAAACTCAAATAACTTTGCTGTTTCTCCAATATATCGGTTTTGTTTTTGTCTCCCTTTATTAGAGTGTAAAAGTCGTATATTCTTGCTTTTCTGTTTAGATAACCCCTTAATCATAGTAGAATCTATTCATAAAAAAAACAAAAAAAGCCCTGTTCGTTAAAACAGGGCTTTTTTGACAAAATATAAGACGATTAGTCTAATACTTTTTTACGTGCATTATAAACTTTTTTGGTACCGTAGCTGGCAGCCAAAGTTAATAAAATCAATAATCCACCATCAATAGGACCACCTACA
>CAZLTF010000418.1:0-1637 GCA_964562195.1 uncultured Bacteroidales bacterium
ATACAACCATTTTTGCAATTTGATGGTAAGTGGGTGATACTTTTGGCTTTAACCTCCAATTCAGGTGCGGCAGATTTTCAATTTCTAAAAGATAGCTCCAACAATATGGAATTGTATAAATCCGTTTTGAGCACCGCTCAAGAATGGGGAACTCCCGAAAATACAATGTTTGTAACCGGAGCCACCAAAGCGGAATATTTCAAAGATATTCGTGTCATTGCCTCTAAAAACTTTTTATTAGTACCCGGAATAGGCTCGCAGGGAGGTGATCTGCATAAGGTTATTGAATACGGAAAAACAGAAGATATCGGATTGATAATCAATTCATCAAGAGGGATTATTTACGCCTCCGGCGAAAAAGATTTTGCAGAGAAAGCGAGAGAGAAGGCTTTGGAAATTCAGATTGAAATGAGTAGTATCTTTACAAAATAATTGTAATTTTGTCAAAAGGATAAAAGATGAGAATAATAGATAAGCAGTATTACGGAGAATATATAGATCAAATCGGGAATGAACTTCCGGACTTAATACTACAATATGATTTCTCGGATAAGAAGGGGGATTCTTCCTATTTGACGAAAGTGTCGGCTATTTATTCATCTAATATTGAAGGAAATACAATAGATTTAAATTCATTTATGAATTACAAATTGAGTGAAAGAAAGTTTAAGCCTACGAAAGAAATAGAAGAAATTGAGAATCTAATTGAAGCCTACGAATTTGCTCAAGAATCAAAGTTAACAGAAAAAAACATATTCGAAAGCCATAAAACACTTTCAAAAACTTTATTAATAAGTAGTAAAAGAGGGAAATACAGAGAAGAGTCTGTTGGTGTATTTGGAAAATCGGGTTTAATCTACCTTGCCGTTGAAGCAGAATATGTAAAAAAAGAGATGGAAATATTTTTTGAGGATATTGCCAAACTGCTTTCAATAACACTAAATGAGCAAGAAGTTTTCTATCACGCCTCACTTATACATTTGAAATTTGTTCATATTCATCCGTTTATGGATGGAAATGGAAGACTGGCAAGATTGATCGAAAAGTGGTTTGTTTCAGAAAAATTGGGACACAAATTTTGGAAAATACCTTCGGAAGAGTATTACAAAGACCATCAACAGGAGTATTATGAGGCGATCAATATTGGCGTAAATTATTATGAGTTAAATTACGATCGTTGTTTGAATTTTTTGACAATCTTGCCAAATTGTTTAAGGAATTAGAATGTTTCAATTAGCTTTTAAAATCAAGGTGCAAAAAATAGTAAAACAAAATATTTGAGAATAAAAAAGAGTACAAAGAGCAGTAAAAAAATAGCAAAAAAATAATAAATAAAGATGCAAGAAGAAATATTAATCGTCGATTTCGGTTCGCAATACACTCAACTGATTGCACGTAAAGTGCGGGAATTGAATGTCTTTTGTGAAATATATCCATTCAATAAATTGCCTGAGATAGGAGAAAATATCAAAGGGATTATTCTTTCGGGAAGTCCCTATTCGGTTTGGGACGAAGATGCTCCGACCATTGATTTGGAAGGGATTCGCGGAAGAATTCCAATATTGGGAGTCTGTTATGGTGCGCAAAGGTTGGTTACCGATGATGGCGGCAAGGTAGAAAAGTCAAAAATCCGTGAA
>CAZLTF010000419.1:0-2974 GCA_964562195.1 uncultured Bacteroidales bacterium
TCATACGCTCAATTTTCAAGTCTAATGCAAAATACCATTGAGAATAAATAAGCTTTGTCTGTCCGTCAATCATTCTTGCAATCCTTGTTCAAAACACAGAAAGACAAATCGATACATTCCTCAAAATTCATTCGTATTCATACGATTCTCAACAGTCCTACATCTCTGACAATCCGGCTTCAAAATTACAATAAAATTAAGATTTGATTAGAAATACTTTTAAAAAGTTGTTTTGTGCCGCTTCATATCGAAAATTACCGACCCATTCAACATCTTCTTTGTAGTTATTAACAGTGCCTGGGGCACAATATCAATTAGTTTTCTCCTTCTGTAGAAACAGGATAGACACTATGTGTCTCGTACTTGAAACAGTCAGCACGAACTTGATTTTTCTTCCAAGCATTCTCACAAAAGAAATTATCCAATATTTTTACTATGTTTTTCTTTTTTTTCTCAATCATATCCGGAAGTCCGTATTTTTGCCGAAAATTCATGATGTTCTTGAGTTGTGAGGAAGGAGGAGTAAGGTTTTGGGGAGGGATGGTGGTGGCAATTTTCAAATAAAAATGTTTATCTCAAATTTGTAAATTAAAATTATTCTAAATAAATTTGTGAAATTACTCACAATTAAAAAAAATATTGTACCTTTGTCGAAAAATAAAATGATGGACACAAGAGTTATTGAGACAATCGGCACTATTTCCAAAGAGGAAATCCTATGTTCTTTGAGTGAGAATCTTTCAAACAAGGCGATGATTTTGGAAAGCAAATTTCCCTTTCCCGGATATTACCACAATCATCCGGCGGGGATAACACAAAAACCCAAATCTCTTTTCTTTATCACCAAAAAAAAGTACGATGAAGAATTAATAATACGTTTTTCCAAGCATGTTCGTGAAGATACGAGTATCGTCTTTGATGGTGCGCCCGGTCGCGTAGAGGTGTACAATATTCCGACTCATTGCATACGGATCAAGAATCTTGAAAGCTATCAGGATATCAATCTTCTTGTAGAAGCTTTCAAAAAGAAAGGTTTTGAATTTCAGAAATACACCAAAATTAACGACTACATCAGCGTTATCAAGATACAGAAGTTTTTTGAAATCATAGAAATTGAAAGAGGGATATATCAAGATGCCACACAAAGTAGTTCTTATTATTTTGAAATTCCGGAATTGCTTACTTGGAAAGATTTTGCAAAAATCACCATGAATATCAAACACAATATCGACCATTCGAGATATGATGCTGCTTTGGGAACCATTTATCGTGGGCATCAAATCGTTGATATGGTCAGGATTTTTGATAGCAACTGCAATGATGCTATTCTCGATAAAATTCGTAAAGCCTATCTTCAATATATGACTCCCGTTTAATACAGCCGGACATTTGTCAATGAATATATCACCACATATCTACAAGTATATTCGTTGCAAAAAACCAAAATGCAATGTGCTGAATAGAGTCGAAGTATCCGTCAGTATAGGCGTAGCGAAGTAAAAAGCAACGGAAACATAGCACTGCTTATGGTAGGGTCTGCTGAAAAACTCTCAAACACGTGAAAAAAGATGAATTACATGAAAAGATCAGTAATAAAATGCAATAAAAATCAGCATTTTTCCCAAAAAGTCTTGCATTTATTTTATTCTTAAAGAGGGTGTTTTTCGTTCCACAGAAGCACCTCCCTCTTCTAACGGGTGTCAAGTTTGGCATTATCCATTTCAATTTTTACTTTGATTAAAGACGCGATTATTAGAATCATTCTAAATTCATAAAATTTCTATTTTAATTGTAATTGTATTTCAAAAATGCATACTTTTGTGAAATAAATAACAACAGAAAAGATGAAAAAAATAGCATTTGTAATTACGTTTTGGGTCGTATTATTTTTTGGATACGCACAAGAGATTCCCCCCTATTATAATGGGGGTAACATCAAGGGAAGTATTGAGGCTGTCAGTAAAACCCTTGCAGAAGCAATTGAGAATAAGGGCTTTGAGATAATAGGTAGCTATAATCCGGAAGGGAATAGATATCTAAAAGTTCTTGTTTTTACCCGTCAAGACTTGCAAGAGGTGTGCAGTAGTGTGAAGGATCGAGGAATGTTATCTGCTGCTTTAAAAGTGGGCTTAAAGAGAATTGATGATGGAAAAACACTTGTCACTCTACTCAATCCTGAATATTTGTTTTATGGCTACCTAAGAGATGCGGTAAGAAAGAACAAATCTGTATTAATGAAAGTCAACAAAGATGCCAAAGAAGCTATAAAGTCAGTTGATGGGAGACTCATAGGTTTTGGTGGGAGCATAGACAAGGAGGAGCTAACGGAATACCACTATATGCCATTTATGCCTTATTTTGGTGATCCTGTGACCGTGGGAGAGTTTGATTCTTTTGAGGAAGGCTATGCCAAAATAAAAGCAAATTTGGCAGCGAATAAGGGTGGAGCTGTCAAGGTCTATGAGATTTATAAACCAAGTTCCAAAAGTGTTGTTTTTGGTGTTGGGATGTTAGACAAAGATGATGGAGAAGCGTTTTTTCTACCTATCATTGGTGAAAAGAATCTTGCTGCTTTGCCTTATGAAATAATCCTAACGAATAAAAAAGCCACGATTTTACACGGGAAATTTAGATTTGCATTGCTTTGGCCTGAGCTATCAATGTCCGAATTTATGAAAATTGTAAGTACGCCGGGTTATGTTGAAGATTTTATGAAAGATATTTGCAAATAGGTTTTTTTGAAAAACGCTTAAACATCCGGAATATACTTGACTTGATACTAATTCAATTTGAAGTGTTTATATTGCCAACGCAGCAGGCTGGCTCATTCACTAAAAATGTCCACCGGACATTTTCGTAACGCTCTGCCCTCTCACAAATTTAAAAATGAAGATATTTCTGCGATTTTAAGCAGTCCCTAATTACTTTTATATTTTTCTCATTTGCTGTTTTATTAATATTACTTTTGCAGCGA
>CAZLTF010000420.1:0-2100 GCA_964562195.1 uncultured Bacteroidales bacterium
CCGTTCTTTTTCAAACATTTGAAAATTCTTCAGTGCCTCCCGTATAAGTCAATATACGAGGCACACCGCAAATGTATGAATATACATCCAATAAGGTAATAAGATTTTGCATTCGGGGGATTATTTGGCTACTGAGGCGAAACAGGATGATAAGTTTTTTTCTATATCGAAAGAGGCTTTTGCTGAACGAAAACACCCTCTTTGGGAATAAAAGATATGCAGGACTTTTTGGATGAAGCGCTGTTTTTTTTTGCATTTTATTATTGATATTGTTACATAATTCATTCTCTTTCTTGTGTTTGAGAGTTTTTTGGCGGCCCCTGTATAACTCAATATACGAGGTGCACGGCAAATGTATGAATATACATCCAATAAGGTAATAAGGTTTTGCATTCGGGGGATGATCCGGCTACTGAGGTGAAACAGGATGATAAGATTTTTCTATATTGAAAGAAGCTTCTGTGGACGAAAAATATCTTTTTTGGTGATAAAAGATATGCAGGACTATTTGGAAAAATACGCTGGTTTTTCTTGTGTTTTATTACTGATATTTATACGCAATACATTCATATTCAGCTGTATGAGAATTTTTTTGGCGAACCCTGTTCAAGCGTTATTAGCAGACCATAGGAAGTTGTTTTTGTAGGTTTTAGCCTTGTTTATAGCAATTTGTATATTAGTGCCAATGTATTTTCTTTTGAGTCTTTCTTGACATCACACCTTGCTTTTTGAGTTGATCATAGATTAAGGACTATGAGAAAAGGACACCATGCTTAATTGCCGGACAAATTGTTTGTTTTGATGTCGGAAATGAATCTCGATCGGCACCTTCTCCGCTGTTATTCTCCTCCAAACAACAATAATATCCGGATATCTGCCGCTTATAATTATCAGAAATACAAAAGGATACGCCAGGGTTAGCATATTTTTTCTTTTATCTCAAAGCTTTTCAAATAATTCCTCTTTTTATTCATTTTTTTATATACATTTGCCTTTCTAATAAATATGGAAATTATGTCGATAGACTTTTCTGATATAAGATATTATACTGACGAAGAATTTCGGGAGATTCGTATGAAGTTTGCTACCGAGCCGGGGATTGTAGAAATGATGCAATATTTCTATCCGGAAAAAAGCAAAGAGAATGTTTTGGATTTCTTTGACTCTTTACAAACTTTGCGTGATTTTCAGCTCAAATTTGTCGTACCCATCGTAGCTAAAATAATAAAGTTTACAACCTTTGAATTATCATATTCGGGGATGGACAACTTTGACATCAAGAAGAAGCGTCTCTTTATCTCCAATCACCGGAATATTGTTTTGGATGCGGCTTTGATGAACTATGTATTGTATCGTCATTTTGGTGAGCAATTTACTACTACTGCCAATGCGATTGGTCACAACCTTCTCGTAAAACCGATTGTTAGTTATTTGTTGCGTTCCAACAAGAGTTTTATTGTAAAAAGGGCTTTGAAAGCACAAGAGATGCTATTGAGTTCTCAGCAGTTGTCTGCATATATCCGGAGTTTGATCCGGAATGATGAAAGCTCCGTCTGGATTGCCCAACGGGAAGGCAGAACCAAAGACGGTAATGACATGACCCAAACAGGACTTATCAAAATGCTTTCCATGGCGGGCGAAAAAGAATTTGCCAACAATCTCGGAGAATTGTGCATCGTTCCCGTCTCCATCAGCTATGAATTGGATCCTTGTGTGGAAAACAAAGTACGTTATCTCGCTACTATCGAAAGAGGCGAAGAATATATCAAAAGCGAAAAAGAAGACTATCAAAGTATGATTCGCGGTACGATGGGACAAAAAGGACGCGTCCACTTGCATTTTGGCAAGGAGATCACTGTCGAAGATTTACAAAATATCGACCCTTCTCTACCTCTCAACAAGAAAGTCAAAGAATTGACGTTATATATTGACAAACAGATTCATACGACTTATAAATTGTAGCTCATTTATCCGGGCAATTCAAGCGGGTAACCGGTCTTACCCTTTCCCAATACAAAGATTCCGCCTATGAATTAAGAAAATCTTTGGATAAGATATAATCCGATTTCAATAATCATATAAATTTATTAAGTAATTGTG
>CAZLTF010000421.1:0-3281 GCA_964562195.1 uncultured Bacteroidales bacterium
AGGCAGCATTCAATCCAAGGGTAAAAGGAGATACATAAGCCATAGGTTTGCCGGCATCACGATTGTCTGTCCATACCGGATAAACATGTCCTCCATAGGCGGCAATTCCGAGATAATCGCCAAAATAACCGCTTGCCAGACCGGAAATTGCCGAAGGAGTAAAAGAGACATCGCTTACTCTGAAATCAGTCCAAGTAGCTCCGGCATCAAATGAGTTTGCAACCCATGTTTCACAATCTGTGCTGGCAGTATTTCGATCGTCATAAAATATCGTGCTCAAAACACCGGTTACCGGATCGCAAGTAATCCATGGTTCATAGGCTTCTTTGCCATTTGCAAATGTTCCTTGATTGACTCTTACCGGTGTTGACCAGTTGGCTCCCCCATCGGTAGAACGAATCATATACACACTGATGTTTGTGCCGGTGTTGATACCGGGAGTGCCATAATTAGACCATACTACATAAATATTCCCGCTATTGGCACCATTGCTGATATCTACAGCCATCACCGGAAATGAATTGACACGCATATTTTTGGATACACCATCATCACGTATTCCTTTGATGTTGGAAATGATCATCGTCGGAGACTGCCATGTAGCACCTCCGTCGGTTGATTTTGCAAAACCAATGGCATCTTCGTTGAGATCACTGGATGTATTATTGTATATCGCCCAAACAGCATATACTTCTCCATTGGGACCGGTTTGTAAATTTACACCATGATCAAATTCAGAACCTGTACCGGAACTTATATTCACAGGAGTACTCCACGAGATACCGTCATCCGTACTTCTGGAAATTTCCACACGGTAATTATTGGCATGTCCACTCTCAAAACGTGTCCATGCATTGTACAGATTGCCTTCATAAGGACTACTGGTGCTATTATCAATCCATAAATGATTTTTGTCCAACAGGTCATAATATCCTCCGGGACCAACTGCAGTTTGTACATGCGTCCATGTCGATCCATTGTCGGAATAGGCTACACCTTGTCCGCCATCCGAAGCAATATATCCTACATATTCTCTTCCATTGAGACCAATCAGAGCAGCAGGATCACCGGAATTGTCACCGCCGGCACCATGAATACTGCCACCCCAAGTCAAACCTCCATCCGAACTAATAAAATAATTGGCTCCGAAAACCGAATTTACAGAACTTCCATCCCAATCTGTTGAATTATTGGAATTAAGGACATGCAAAGGATCGTTGGGGTCAACAAAAATCGATACTTCACTTTCGGTAGCATCATTCCCCGAATAGGTAGCTACGTCGGGAGAATCGGCGGTTACTCCTTTGGGTAGGGTCGCCGGTGGTAAAACTTTTGCCGGCTTTACCGGAATTTTCGGATTAAAGGGAACAAGCCCTTCTCTGGCTGCACGCATCCAATACCACATCGCATCCACTTTGGAATCAATAGGCTTTTGGGCAACTTTGGGTTTCTGGGCAAAAAGCCCGCTAATCATCAATAAAGATAGAAATAGCAATAGAGTTTTTGTAAACATTTTCATTATGAACAACTATTTATTTAAAAATAAAAAAAATTTTTGCAAAACTAACAAATAAAACGAACAGTACTAATTTTTTATAAAATATTTTAAATACATTATTTGAATCGAAAAAATACATAACTTTGCAAAAAAAATAAATTATGGAAGCAAGTATTATTGTCGGGATGATAGGACCTTGGCAAGTGGGTATCATTGTTGTGATTGTCTTACTCTTGTTTGGAGGGAAAAAAATCCCCGAATTAATGAAAGGTATGGGACAAGGCATCAATGAGTTTAAAAAAGGTCTGAATGACAGCGACGAGAAAAAAGAAGAAAAGAAAGATAAGTAAAACCTTCAACTGTGAATCAGTAATGGCTTTCCTTTGCAGTCACTCACGACGTATTGAATAGGGAGTTTTTATCAATCATCATAGAAAAATTCCGTGATAGAACAACAAACGAGTAAAAAACCGCCACCCCCCAAAAAGGAAGCTGAGATGGGGTTTTGGGACCATCTTGAAGTATTGCGTGGACATATTTTTCGCTCCGCTGCTGCCTTGTTGGTTTTTTCCATTATTGCTTTTATTTTCAAAGAAATTATTTTTGATGGAATTATTTTGGCTCCGCTTGATGCCCATTTTATCACAAACCGGATTTTGTGCCGTTTGGGGCATTGGGTCTCTTCCGAATCACTTTGTTTCCAAAAATTAGAGTTGGTTCTTCAAAACATAGAACTCTCCGGACAGTTTATGATGCATCTTTATGTGTCTTTTGTCGCCGGTCTGATTTTGGCTATGCCGTATATCATATTTGAAATATGGCGATTTATTCTCCCTGCTCTTCACGAAAATGAAAAAAAATACACGCGAGGTGCCGTCTTTGTTATTTCCGTTCTGTTTTTGAGTGGTGTTTTTTTTGGCTATTTTTTGATCGTTCCCTTGACGATTAATTTTTTTGGAAATTATCACGTCAGTGAACAAGTTACCAATCAGATACACCTCAACTCCTACATAAGTAGTGTAATTTCCATTGTGATGGGAATAGGAATCGTGTTTGAATTGCCCGTACTTATCTATTTTCTGACCAAAGTGGGTGTCGTTACTCCCGCTTTTTTAAAGAAAAACAGAAAGGTGATGGTCGTTATCGTTTTGGTATTGGCTTCTATTATTACACCTCCCGATGTTTTCAGTCAGATACTTGTGAGTATTCCTTTACTTCTTCTGTATGAACTGAGTATCAAAGTTGCAAACAAAGTGTATAAATCCAATTTTTACAATGTATAGATTTTCTAAATTTTTGTCCGGTTTTGTGATCATATTATTGAGCATACTATTTTTCGTATCTTGTGATAGCAATCGAGTATATGAAAAAAATATTAGCATCCCCGATGCCTCGTGGAATGTAGGATTCAAACCTTCATTTGAATTTGAAATTCAAGACACAAGCATATTTTACAACTTTTATATCAATATACGCAATAATACGGATTATCCGTATAGCAATCTCTATTTGTTTGTTGACAGTTATCTCGCTGACGGAAGCAGTGCGCGCGATACAATTGAGGTAATATTAGCAACAAAAGAAGGAAGATGGCTTGGAAAAGGCATTGGCAAAATCAAAGAGAGTCGCTTTTTTCTCCGGAATAATTTAGTATTCCCAAACAAAGGAAGATATCAAATAGATATTGAACAAGCTATGAGAGAAGATGCTCTGAAAGGAATCGAAGATATAGGAATCCGTATCGAAAAATCAGAGATGTAATTTTTCTGAAAAAAATCGATTT
>CAZLTF010000422.1:0-2096 GCA_964562195.1 uncultured Bacteroidales bacterium
GTAAACTATTTTTGATTTTGAATCATTCTAAACTTCTTTTTTTTCTATATGAAATAAAAAAGGGTGATAAAATTGATTTTTGTCGAAAAATTAAATGATTTTCACCTCTTTCGAGGCAAATTATTCCCTGTTTTTTTCTTGAAAAAGGGTGAAAATGTTGTTTCGTAATACATTTTTATTAGAAAATCGCTACATTGTTGAACTTTTGGAAGTTGTTTGTCCCCAAAACATACCATCTGTCCCTATAGCTTGCAAATAGGGATGTTGGGATTGTACTTTTGCAAAGTGAAAAATGAAAAACGTATAGAAAAATGAAAAATATTATTGCGATTACAGTTTTGATAAGTGTTGGTTTTGTGTACCTAAATGCACAAGAACTTGAACGCTTGGAATCTTCTTTACCTACATTGGCACAAAATATTAAGATTAATGTGCTTACTCCTATCTTTGGTTATGTTAACCTTTCTTATGAATGTCAAATCAAACCTCTAAAAAGCTTGGCTTTTGAGGTTGGTATTATCGGTGATGGAAAAAATATGTTTGGGGAAGCGAAACGTGGGTTGATTCTAAAAATGGCTTATAGAAAATACGCCAATTCATACCATAAATTGTCAAAGTTTGATAATAAACGGATATTTAATGCCTTCTATATGAGCCCTCAATTTGTGTTTGTCAACTACAAAAAGATGAATCATTACCACTATTTTGATATAGAGGATGAGTTTCCCGGATATTTTGTTGGAAATCGTGATAGATTTGTGTACAAAGCCGGATTATTGCTCAATATTGGATTGGAAGTGTCTGCCGGTAATTTTGTTGTAGATGCATCGTCCGGACTGGGGGTAGGTGCAATATTTGGAGATGAAGAATATTATTTTCAGAATGGCTACGGTTTTATTAATTTTATTGATTTTCCATTACAACCGGTTGCCAGTTTTAGTTTTTTGGTCGGATATAAATTTTAGAAATAGTTAAATAGATTTTATTATGAAAAAATTAGTTACATTATTTGTTGTTGTATTGATCGTCGGATCCGTAAGAGGTCAAGACTTGAAAATTAAGGAATTAAAAAATTCAATCGGTTTTAGTCTTCCGGAATTTATAAATGATGGAATAGGAATTTCCTATGAAAGAGGTATTGTGCAAGCATTTGCAGTAGGAAGCAATTTTCGGTACTTCTATTTAAAAGAGATTGCGATGAAGAAAAAAGGCTTTGTCGAAGAATTGTATGTGAAGATGGATGTTTTGAAAAGAACCGTTTTGCATAAGGAAATCGTTCTATATTCGACTCTCTTCGGGCAATATAGAAGGTTTGAGTTAATGTATGCTCATCGAAAATATGTTGAGGATGGAAATTCCAATTATACATATGTCAAGGATCAGAAAACGATAGAAGGTTATGGCATGGGGTTTACTTGGGGGCTGAAAATTTCCATACAGAAGAGGTTTTATATAAATATATTCGGTGGAAGCCAAATCAGATTTACAAAGGATGAGGTGCAATGCGGAACGA
Source organism: uncultured Bacteroidales bacterium (assembly GCA_964562195.1). Lineage (GTDB taxonomy): Bacteria > Bacteroidota > Bacteroidia > Bacteroidales > S143-32 > S143-32. The sequence continues at coordinate 1,514 of CAZLTF010000422.1, forward strand.
ATCATGTTTATAATTCGTTGGATTTTAATGGAGTAAGTCCACGTGCAGGCATTGACTTTGGTGTCAGGTTTTAAGGTGTCAATATTCGAAGACGTATCAATTAAGGGAAAGGCAACAGTGAGAAATTCTTGTTGCCTTTTATGTTATTGTTGGTGAATTTGCTTGTTTTTTGACCGGATTCATTGTTGATATTTATGTAATCCGGTCTCACGTGTTTGAGTTTTTTTTAGCATGCCCGAATTAGATGCGATATCTTCTCAATCTGAATGTCCTTTTCTCCATTAATGCGAAGATAATCATCTTCAATAAAATCAGGAATTCCATATCGAAGGTAGGCATCCCAGATATGTTGAATATACCAATCCGGTTCTTTGCCCCAGCGAAAGTCCTGTTTTTTTCTTTTTACAAATTCTTCGAATGAGATATGAATATGAATTTTAATATCATAAAGATCTAATAACCTACTGTCATAAAATGCAAACAAGCCTTCGGCAATGATATATTGATACGATTTTTTGTAATGCGAAATAGCTTCTGCAAATCTCTTAAAATCAATGGATAATGGTGATTCCCAATCGGTATG
>CAZLTF010000423.1:0-5959 GCA_964562195.1 uncultured Bacteroidales bacterium
GAATTTATGAATAAAAAAATACCGGATATAAGAGAAACTATTAATATTTCGTTGATGGTCTTATTTTTTGTTCTGCCAATCTTTGTTCAGGCACAAGAAAAATGGACACTTAAGCAATGCATCCATTACGCAGTAAAAAACAATATTGACCTAAACATTCAAAAAAACAGGGTAAAGCAACAAAAGATCAACTTTCACGAAAGCAAAGCAAACCTATTTCCGGATTTGAATCTCGGAAGTGATTGGAATGTGAATTATGGTAGAAATATTGATGCTACGACCAACGATATTACTTTTCATCAGACGATGTCCAATAGTTATTGGTTGAGTTCTTCGGTGGATATTTTTCAGGGTTTTGTAAAACAAAATACGATACGTTATCAGAAATACTTGCTTCTTGCTTATAAAGAGGAAAACAAAAAACTTGAAAATCAATTGATATTTAAGATAATAACTTCATTTTATACCGCCTTGTATAGCGAGGGTTTGGAGAATGTAGCAAAGAATCAAGAGCAGCTTTCCAAGAATTTGTATGAGCGAATGATGCGGTTGGTTGAAGTGGGGAAAAAATCGCCTCTTTTGGTTCAAGAGCTAAAAAGTCAATGGGCAACAGATCAGTTGAATTATACGATTGCAAAAAACAGAAAAGAACAAGAATTTCTCAGTTTGAAAAAATTGCTTCGTTTGACTTCAAAAAGTGATTTTGAAATTGATAGTTTGGAAGGGTCTCATTTCGTTTTGATGAGCGAATTGGACAGGGATAGTATCTTTTTTGAAGCCTTATCCGTTTTGCCTGAGATGAAGCAACAAAAATTTTTATTGAATGCTTACGAAAAAAATTTGGCGGTTGCCAAAGGTCGTGTGTCTCCGCGGTTGTATATGTCAGCAGGCTACAATACAGGATTTTATGATGGGGCAGAGGCAAATTACGGAGAGCAAATCCTTAATAATCAAAGTCAGCAGATTCGTATGGGAGTGCTTATTCCGGTATTTAATAATGCTTCTACTCACAGCAATATAAAGCGAAAAAAGATTGATCTCGACAATCAAACCCTATTGCTTGAAAAGGAGAAAGAACAAATCTACGCTACGATTCAGAATATGACTGACAATCTCAAAGGAGCGGAAAAAGAATATTATTCTTCTTTGGAACTTCTTGATTTTGCAAATTTATCTTTCAAAAATATTTCCACAAAAATGGAAAAGGGCTTGGCAAACGCAACTGATTTTGAAACTGCCAAACAACGATTGTCTGCCGCTAAAGCCGCCAAACTCAAAGCCAAATTAAGCTATATTATGTATCAACAGATTTTGGAATTTTATATAAGTGGTTCTTGGAATCACCTCTAGTGCTTGGGAGAAAACACCAATTTGTTCGTTACGCTCGTGTTTGAAACAGTCATCCCGAAGTTTCGGGACTCCCTATCTTCAAACACTTCACAAGCCTCGAACTTGATGTTTTCTCCCGAAGCACTATCAAACAAGAGAGTTTCGTGATAGACACTATATTAATAATGGATAATTGAAAATATGAAAACACAACAAATAACCGGTTATAGCTTACTTTTTGTCCTCATTTTGTTTCAAGAGGTATTGATCGGACAAAGTAAAAAAGAGTTTAAACAAGAACGAAAACAAAAAGATAAAATCGAATATGATAAACAGTATGAAATAATGAAACCTTTTATACTTAAACTAACAGATCAGCAATTGGCAAGTATTGGTTTTGAAATCAATAAGAAAGGAGTGTTTTTTACTTCCAAAAATGAAAAACCAGATGGAATAAATCGCAAAACATTTTATTGTGAAAAAAATGGGAGCGGTGTTACGATTGATTTTTCTGAAAATGAAGAAGATGCACAGAGTTATTTTCCAGTAATGATTTTAAAAGGAACAATTCCTATTTACACGGATTCGGATGAACAGAACAATGAACGAATAGCCATCTTTGTGGAAACACAAGAGAATTTATATTGCAAAAAGGGCTTAACGTTTATTTTTGTACTTTCTACTGACTTAAAGAGGAAACTGAAATCAATGGTAACAAATATTGAAAAATACATTTACAAAAAATAAGAGGATAATGGACAATATGGACAGAAAAATAGAAAAAAAGAAAGGAATAAGACCCAAGCATATTTATATTGTTTTGGGAGTGATGGTGTTTCTATTTCTTATTTATAAGGCTTTCTTTGGAGTGAATGTTTCGACCTATTCGACTGATCTTGAAAAATTAAATGTGGAAACTGTTAAGAATGATGTGTTTTATGACTATATCACGGTCAGTGGAAATGTAGAACCCATCGCTACTATTTTCTTAGACGCTCGTGAGGGGGGGCGTGTCGAAGAAAAGGTTATCGAAGAAGGAGAAATAGTGCACAAAGGAGATGTAATATTACGCCTTAGCAATCCGGATCTTAATCTTAGTATTCTCAATAGTGAAGCACAGCTTGCAGAGAAAAGCAATTTTCTGCGAAACACAATGGTTACGATGGAACAAGAGAAACTTCGTATCAAAAGAGAACTTCTTAATCTTGAATTTGACATCAAAAGAAAAAAACGTATCTATCTCCAAAACAAAGATTTATACAAAGATAATTTGATTTCAAAAGAAGAATATATAATTTCTGAAGAAGATTATCAATTTGCCAAACGTAGTTATGAACTTTACAGAGAACGTCAAAAACAAGATTCTATATACCGGAATATCCAAGTAAAACAAATGCGTAGCAGTCTTCAAAATATGGAATTAAATCTCCAATTGGTACGCCAAAGACAAGAGAATCTGAATGTGAAAGCTCCGGTCGATGGTTTACTCACTACCTTGGATGTGGAAGTAGGGCAATCCATTCCCAAAGGAGGCAGATTGGGACAGGTGCATATACTGACTTCTTTCAAGGTTGTAGCTCAGATTGACGAACATTATATTGATCGTGTCAAAACCGGATTGACCGCTATAATGGAACGCCAAGGACAAGAATTCAAATTGCGTATTCGTAAAGTGATGCCGGATGTCAAAAATGGTCGTTTTGCAGTGGAAATGGTATTTGTGGATAAATTGCCCGAAAATATGCGTACAGGTCAAACGTATTATACACGTCTTCAACTCGGAGATCCCCAAAAATCCTTGCTTCTACCACGAGGAAGTTTCTTTCAAGAAACCGGTGGACAATGGATATTCGTGCTAAGCAAAAACGGAAAATATGCCGAAAAACGGAAAATCAAAATTGGAAGACAAAATCCTAAATATTACGAACTTATCGAAGGTCTCGAAGCCGGAGAAAAAGTGATAATCTCCGGATATAGCGGATTTGGTGATAGTGAACGGCTTTCTTTTTAACAATGATGGAATGAATTAAGGATGCGAGTAGTCGAGAAAGCTTGCGAAGCCAAAGAGGCAGAATAATTTACGATTCAAAATCGAAAAACCGGGAATAGTGTAAAAAACAAAAAAATATGTGGATAAAAAATCTAAAATCATTTGTTAACGTTCTGAAAAAGAACAAATTATATACTCTCGTAACGGTATTTGGCTTTGCCGTATCCTTAACTTTTGTGGTACTCCTAAGTGTATATATCAAAAACGAATTGTCTGTCAATGCAGATCAACCTAACAAAAACAGAATCTTTCGATTGAGCAACGAATCTTCCAGTCAAGCAGCTCCGGTAGTAGCTGAATGGTTGCAAGGTGAAATTCCTGAAATAGAGTCTTATACGCGGATTTATGATAATACCGGAATACTCGAAGACAAGGAACATAATAAGATAAAGATGGAATATATGATGGGTGATTCTACCTTCTTTCACATCTTTTCTTTTCATTTCCTTGAAGGAAATCCACAGACTGCTTTGGAAACCAAAAATTCCATTGTTTTGACCCGAGATTTTGCCCGAAGGCTTTTTGGAGATGAGTCTCCGTTGGGAAAACAGCTATTGTTAAATATGGAAATTCCTTGCACGGTTACCGGTGTGATTGATGATATTTCAAAAGAATCACACTTCGAAAAATGTGATGCCGTTTTGAATTTCAGGCTTTTAGCTGATATCTGGGGATGGGATGAATTGCTGACGAGTTATAACAATTGCTCTTTTGGAATTTATTTTTTGGGAAAACCTAATACCGATCTGCGTTCCAAAGCATCCAAAGTTTTGGAAATGTTTAAAGAACATTATTGGCTTTACAAAAATGACCGTGTCAAAACCGTCGATTTTTTACCTCTGGATGAGGTTTATTTCAGTGAATCTAAGGGAAGAAGCGAACGACATAACAGCAAAAAATTTGTGTTGGTTTTGTTGGCAATCGTAATTTTGATTTTGGTCTTGGCAATTATCAATTACATCAATCTGACTATTGCTCAATCCGGAATGCGTGTCAAGGAGATAGCCATAAAAAAGCTATTAGGTAGCTCCCGAAGTCGTTTGTTGTGGCAACAAGTATTTGAATCTATGCTTCTTACGGTTTTTGCTTTTTCGATTGCAATAGTGTTTAGTTTTTTGTCCGAAACTGTTTTTAATGAACTGTTAGACACCAATTTGTATTTAATGCAGATGCTTCTTCCGCAAACCATCTTGATCGCTTTGTCTTTTGTTTTATTGATAGGATTCGTATCGGGAATTTTGCCAGCTCTGGTCACTACACGTCTCAAGCCTATCAACGTAATAAAGGGAGATTTTAAAAGAAAAAGCAAAGCTTTGTATTCGAGGGTATTGCTTGGATTTCAATATGTTGTAGTAATAGTTCTATTGATTGCAACGATGATTATTATGAAACAAACCAACTATTTATTAGATCGGGATCTGGGTTTCAATACTCAAAATATTGTGAAAGTTGGTTCTTATGTTGAACCGGAGAAATATCAGGGAGTGAGCAATGCCTTGAGACAAATACCGGGAGTTAAGAATGTGTCTTTCACAGCAGGTACACCCATCGATGGAGGAAACAATCAATCTTTTATATACAATGGCAAACCTGTTAGTTTTCAGGAATTTATAGTTGATTCTTCTTTCTTTGAGATCTTGCATATTAAGATTATCCCGACGACGACCGCATATTCCAAAGAAGGAATTTGGCTCAATCAACAAGCGGTCAAAGTATTAGAATTGGATTCCTTGCCTGCTTCTTGCAAAATTTATGATCAGGAAATGCCGGTTTTGGGTATTGTCAATGATTTTCATTTTCGTTCATTGTACACAAAAGTAGGTCCCCTACTGATTCGTCAGCTAACTGATAATCACTTCGCTTGGTCAATTTTGATAGAGATGGAAGGGAGAAATGCAAAAGCAACCTTGAAAGAAGTCAAGAAGACCTATGCCGAATTTACGGGTGATGTGCCGGCAGATTTTACGTATTTGGATGAAAGAATAAAATCTTGGTACGAAAAAGAGGAAAAAAACGGAGCTATCGTCGGATATTTTGCCCTTTTGACTATCATCATTTCCATAATGGGAATATTTGCCATTTCGCTTTATTACAACCAACAGAAAACTAAGGAAATAGGGATAAGAAGGGTAAATGGTGCGCTGATCAGGGATATTATAAGTTTACATACCAAAGACTTCGTCAAATGGGTATTGATTGCTTTTGCAATTGCCATTCCCATAGCTTATTATGCGATGAACAATTGGTTAAAAAACTTTGCCTATAAGACCACATTAAGTTGGTGGATATTTCTGTTCGCCGGAATACTAACCTTGCTGATTGTACTAATCACTGTAAGTTGGCATACATTTATTGCGGCTCGCCGCAATCCGGTGGATTCTTTGCGTTATGAATAATGATATAATTTATTAGTTGTTAGTTGTTAGTTGTTAGTTGTTAGTTGTTAGTGGTTTGTGATTAGTGATTAGTTGTTAGTTGTTAGTGAATCCCTTGAAGATTTGATGAAAGTTGTGTGTTTTGTGGTAAAAATAGTAATAAATAAAAGCAATAAAAAATGATTAAGATTCAAAATTTAACAAA
>CAZLTF010000424.1:0-2234 GCA_964562195.1 uncultured Bacteroidales bacterium
CGATTTCATCAAATTTCAATATTTCTTCTTTTAGAAGAATTTGTTTCCATTCATCTACCTGATTTTCAACAATTTGATGACTTTCTGCATAGGAAATGCCTTCTTCGACGGCAATATATTGTGTTAATACTCCATCGTCACGGACAAGGCTGTCGTTAAACATAATCTCTTTAAACGGCGGAGAAAATTGATGTGTATGAGGATTAATTTGAGCTTCTCTTCGTTCGCCGACAAATGCACCAAAGCCCGGAATCACCACACAGTCAGTAGTTTCCATAAGTTCTTTGATGTAAATGTTGATACTCTTACTCATAAACACTATTTGATGCGAATGTAGAGAGTTTTTTTATTTCAAATAAATAAATATTTATTGTTTTTTCAACAGATGTTAAAAACAGTTTTTTGTGTGAATAAAAAAAATCAAAAAAACATTTGCTTTTACTCCAAAATTATTATTAATTTAGCAATTGCTTAATGATAAACATTTTTTAATGCGAATATTAAGGGAAATTTACGAATTAGGATGATGTAGTGATATACAGCAGAAAAGAAATTTGGATTTGATGAGTGTGAAAAAGGAATATGATTTATACGGTGCGCTAAAACGATTTTATGGTTTTGATACATTCAAAGGCAGACAAGAAACGATTATAAAGGATGTATTGAATGGGAATAACGTATTTGTGATTATGCCAACGGGAGGAGGGAAGTCATTGACGTATCAGCTTCCCGCACTTATAAGTGAAGGGGTCGGAATTGTGATTTCTCCTTTGATTGCTCTTATGAAAAATCAAGTTGATATGTTGCGTGCTTCCAGCTCCGATGAGGGGATTGCTCATTTTATGAACTCCTCTCTAAATCGTGCTGAAATTGAGCAAGTGAAAAGTGATCTGGTAAATCATAAAACCAAATTATTATATGTAGCACCCGAATCTCTAACGAAGGATGAAACCGTCGAATTTTTGCGGACATTGAAAATCTCTTTGTTTGCCATAGATGAAGCCCATTGTATATCAGAATGGGGACATGATTTCAGACCTGAGTATCGCCGGATAAGACCGATTATTGAAAATATCGGACAAAAAGTCCCTATCATGGCGCTAACAGCTACTGCCACTCTCAAAGTGCAAACGGATATTCAAAAAAATCTTAGCATTCTGGACGCCACCGTTTATAAAGATTCGTTTGATAGGGCTAATCTTTATTACGAAGTACGCCCAAAAACCAAAAATGTAATAAAAGACATTATTAAGTACATCAAAAATAATCCCGGAAAATCGGGAATCGTGTATTGCCTTTCGAGAAAAAAAGTAGAAGAAGTGGCTGAATTGTTGCAAGTTAACAATATCAAAGCCTTACCTTATCATGCAGGTCTTGACTCAAAAACAAGAAAGAAAAACCAAGAAGATTTTTTGATGGAAAGAGTCGATGTTGTAGTTGCAACTATCGCTTTTGGTATGGGAATTGACAAACCGGATATTCGTTTTGTAATACATCACGATATGCCCAAGAGTATTGAATCCTATTATCAAGAGACCGGTAGAGGAGGACGCGATGGCGGCGAAGGAAATTGTATCGCCTTTTATAGTTATGAGGATATTCAAAAATTGGAAAAATTTTCCAAAGACAAATCTGTAGCCGAAAAAGCTGTCGCCAAACAATTACTCTTTGAAATGGTCTCATATGCCGAGTCCTCTGTTTGTCGTCATCATCAGTTGCTTCACTATTTCGGAGAGGAATATACCAAAGAAAGTTGTGATGCTTGTGACAATTGTTTACACCCCAAAGAGAAATTTGAAGGAATGGGGTACCTGAAATTGTTGCTGCAGGCAATTGTTGAGAGTAAAGAACAGCTGAAAGCAAAAGGATTGACGCACTTTATGGTGGGTAAGGTGACGGCGGACGTGAAGGCTTACAAATTGGACAGAATGTCCCTTTTCGGTGCCGGAATGGAAGAGGATGAGAAGTTCTGGAATGCCGTGATCAGACAAGCGATGATCCATAGATTGATCGAAAAAGATATTGAACAATATGGCGTGTTGAAGTTAATGGATAAAGGAAGGGAATATATCAATAAGCCATACTCCATTATGCTCGCCAAAGATCACGATTATGAAAATCCTACCGATGAAGATTTCTTTGCCATTAACTCTGCCAAATCAACTACCGCTGACGAAATTTTGGTTTCAATATTGAAAGATGTCAGAAGGGATATTGCCAATCGTGAAGATATC
>CAZLTF010000425.1:0-2174 GCA_964562195.1 uncultured Bacteroidales bacterium
TTATCAAAAAAAATATAGAAAACATACACAGTTTGAGTGAATTTAAGGTGTTTTGTGATCTATTTGAAGCTGTGTTAGCTTACTCGAAAAAGTACTTAAAAGAATAGTAAAAAATAGGAGGGTGATATGATTTTAAAGGAAGTCAAAAAAATCAGAGGTAAGATTGTTTTGAAAACGGGTCTTCATATAGGTGCAGGGAATGATGAGATTCATATAGGGGGCATTGATAACCCTGTTGTAAAAAATCCTATGGATGGATTGCCTTACATACCTGGATCGTCTTTGAAGGGCAAGATTAGGGCGCTCCTTGAATGGGCTACTGGTAGGGTTAGTAAGGATGGAAAGCCATGGTCAACCACTGATTCGAATGATCCAATAGCCAGAATTTTTGGCAATGGCAGCACGTCTAAAGAATATAGAGATTATGCTGGGGGTCCTACGCGGGCAAGTTTTTCCGATTGTTTTTTGGATGAGGATATAGCGAAGATGATGATAGAAAAAGGCATTGTTACTGAAGAGAAAACAGAGGTGGCCATAGACAGGGTAAAGGGAACAGTTGGTGGCAGTGGTCCAAGGAGAATGGAGAGGGTGCCTGCTGGTGCCAAGTTTAACTTTGAAATTACCTACAGGATCTATGATATGGAAGATAGTGGCGAACAGGATGAAAAGAACTTAGATCTTTTGTTAATGGGTATGAAGCTGTTAGAGTATGATGCTCTGGGCGGTTCAGGTTCGAGAGGTTATGGAAGAATTAAGTTTGAGGCTGTGGAGATAGACGGCAAGGATGCTGATTATTTTGAAAATTTAGAATTGGATCTATCAAAATTTTCAGTGCAGGAATAAAAAGATGAAGTCATTGAGATTAAGGTTGCAATTTTGGTCTCCTATTGGATCTCTTTTGCAAAGTGACACGATATTTGGTCAATTTGCGTGGGAATATAGGTACCTATACGGAGAGCACAAACTTAAAGAGGTGATGGCTGAATTTGAACGTTTGCCATTTGTTGTTTTTTCGGATGCTTTTCCTAAGGATTTGCTTTGTATGCCGCTATTGAAACCTAAAAAACTCAGTGAGATCAGGGAGTTTTTTAAAGAAAAGTATCCTGATCTGGATTATTATTCTCAAGTTAAAAGACTAAAAAAATCAAAGTATGTAAAGGTAGACAGAAAATGGATGGACATCAACGCCTTGAATATTTTTTCCCTTTATCCGTATTTGCCAGAAAGCGTAAGAATTGCGCATGGAATTTTTATAAGAAACAGCATAAACCGCTTAAATAACAGGGTAGAAGAAGGTCTTTATTCTACAACAGAAACCTTTTGGGGTAGCGAAGTAGATATATATGTGAAGTACAGGGAGGATTTGATATCTAAAAATGTGATAGTTGATGTGTTTGAAAGCATTGGGTTGTTTGGTTTCGGAAGGGATAAATCCACCGGTAAAGGCAGATTTAAGGTGATTGATGTGGTTGATGAACCTGATGTGTTGAAGTCTAAAGACGCCGGCACATTTGTGAGTCTATCAAGTGGTATCCCCGATGATTCCTGTGATGTGCTTTATGGTAAAGTGTTTACGAAGTTTGGTAAACACGGTGGTTATCTTGTGTTTGGCAATCCTTTTAAGAATCCGGCCGTTTTGTATAAAAGTGGCTCTGTTTTTAAAACCAAAGAAAAGAAAGAAATATATGGAAAAGCTCTGGGATTATCGAAATATGAAGGACATTACCAGAATACCTATATGATTCCTTTGTTTGTTGATGTGGAGGAATAAATGGAGATCAAAAGGTTTAAGCTTACACTTACAACTATGAGTCCTATACACATAGGTTGCGGCGAAGAGTATTATCCTACAGAGTACTTTCTCGACGAAAGAAAAGGAGAAATACACATTATAGACGAGGTTAAGCTACTTAAAAGAGTCGAGAAAGCTGGCAGGTTAGATGAATTTACAAGACTTGCTTCAAATTATACAGGCACAAATAAGGCTCTATTGGGTTTCATCAGGCAATATGTACAGAATGCTGTGAGATACAGTGTGCCTGTAGAGGGTCTAGCATACGGTTATATAGCAAAAGATTTAGGTGCTTTCAGAGCAGGAATCTCGCGGTTCATTAGAAATTCTCTGGATGATCGAGTTTATATTCCTGGATCTGAACTGAAAGGCATTTTTAGAA
>CAZLTF010000426.1:0-7286 GCA_964562195.1 uncultured Bacteroidales bacterium
ATTTTTTAGCTCGGTGATTGCAGCCATTTTTTCGTTATTGATTTTCTCTTTGGCGCTTGCGATGATGGCTGCAGCTTCCATTTGAGCTTTTTCTTTGGCTTCATTGATGATGTTGTCGTGAACATCTTTGGCTACTTTCAACAAAGCATCCCGTTCATCTTTTGCTTTGCGTATCAATTCCTCATTTTCAGCCGTGAGATTTTTCATCTCTTCTCTTGCTTTTTCGGCTTGAGCCAAAGATTGAGCGATGGTATTTTCACGTTCTTTTAGTCCCTTTAAAATTACAGGCCACGCAAATTTTGCTAAAACAAAAAGTACGATCGAAAAACTTACAATCATCCAAAAAATTAATCCCAAATCCGGTCTTACCAGTTCCATATCTATTAATTTATTCTTAAAATACTAAATTTCAAATTCTGATCTTTATACAATCTTTCATATTCAAGATCGACTTCATTTTGAAGTGTAAGATGGAACCCATACACCCGGACCAATCGTCCGGGAATGTATAGATTCATTTTGTTTACGCACCTACACCCAAGGTGATAAGCAACGTAATAACTACAGCAAATAAGGCAACACCTTCCACGAAAGCAGCAGTCAAAATCATATTCTTGAAAATGTCTGCGCTGGCTTCCGGTTGACGTGCAGTAGCTTCTACTGCGCCTTTTCCAATTTGACCAATACCGATACCTGCACCTACTGCCGCCAATCCGGCTCCGATACCTGCACCCATTTTACCCAAACCTGCAGCTACTAATAATGTTAATAAACTCATAATAATAATTATTTAATTAATTAATAAAAAAAACGATCTCTTCTTGTACAATCTCTTTTTTGATTGAATATATATTATCTAATGATGCTCTTCGGTCGCCATTCCAAGATAGACGGCAGAAAGCAAGGTAAAAATAAATGCTTGAATAAATGCTACTAAAAATTCGAGAAGTCCCATAAATACCATAAATAGAGTAGAAGGAATGGCAACACCAAATCCTACACCCGGACTCTCAACACCAAATAGCAAAATTAAACTCACAAATCCCAGAATGATTAAGTGTCCCGCTGTAATATTTGCAAAGAGACGAATCATCAGAGAAAATGGTTTGGTAAACATTCCGATGATCTCTACCAAAGGCATCAAAGGCACCGGAATTTTCAACCACCATGGCACGCCCGGTGTGTTGATGATATGAACCCAGTAATTTTTATTGGCGTGAAAGGATGTCATGAAAAACGTGAAGATTGCCATTACTCCGGTCACGGCAAGATTGCCCGTAACATTTGCCCCGCCGGGGAATACAGGAATCAATCCTAATATATTGTTAAACAATATAAAGAAAAATAAAGTCAACAAATACGGTAAAAATTTGTCCACGTGTTTTTCGTCAATTGAGCCTCTTGCTACATCATCACGAATAAATACTATGACAGGCTCAATGACCGATTGGATGCCCTTGGGGGCTTGGTTTTTTCTCTTCTTGTAAGCTTTTGCAACACTCAAAAACAACCAAAGCATCAAAAGAATGGAGATGAACATCTGTGCCACATTTTTTGTGATCGAAAAATCAAGAGGAGACTCCCCTCCATCTTCACGCACGACAAGACCTCCTTCGATTTTATACCCATTGTAGGAATGCCCATGGGCAAAATGACTTGATGAGAAAATTTCCAATCCGTTTTCTCCCCACAAAATGACAGGTAAAGGGATGGAATAATGCTCCCCATGATAGGAAAATACATGCCACTCATGATTGTCGGCAACGTGCTCTATCAAGACTTTCCCCGGATCAAATCCCTTCTCCTCATGTTGTCCATGATCTTCGTGTTCGGCTCTCAATAAGCCAAATGAAAATATGAAAACGAATACGAAAATTATTCTTTTATAAATAGTCATATCTATCTAATCCTTTATGCTTTTTATTTCGGCTGCAATATTACAAACATTTTCTTATTTAGAATTATTTTTTTTAACATTTTATTAAGAAATGTTGAATATCGTTAATGGGTTGAATGTGAGAGTTATAAGTCTCTGTTACGTGTGTTTTATACTACATTCTGCCTTTCCAATTTTTGTTTCATAGATTTATCATTGATATAGACCGCCAAACAATTTGAATTTATTCATAAAAATATGAAGCAATATATTTATTCTGCGAAGCAACCAAATTGCTTATTCATTTATCCTTGTGGCAAATTACGTTTATAGATGATGAATAAGCGTTTGGAAAAATAAAATAAATGAGAAAAATTGTATTTATCGGTTTAATGCTACTTGGATTGCTGGGCTGCCAAAGAAAGGAAAAATACACTGATATTGAGCTAATGCCATTTATTTATGAGAATTATTTGCAAGATGCCAAGCAGCTGTATATGAGAGAGATATATGCTGATACACTCCACGATAATTATCATAATCCGGTTTTGGATACCAATGAGATAATTCGCATTCTCAAAATTTTTCAAGCGGTATATAATTGTCCCGAACCGGAGGCTGAGTTGGTTTTCAATCATTCGATTCATGCTTTTAAGCTATTTAGCCTCAATACGATAAGGATTACGGTGGATACTTGCTTAGAAGAAAGTGCTAATTTGCTTGAAGGGAGAATTCCAACCGGGATTGATGAACTCGACAATTTGTTGAGCTTGTATCATTTTGATTCCATTCACTCTTTTTATCCTAATCTGCCTGTTGTTTCTCTGCATTCTCGCGAAGACTATCATTTATTACCCATCACGAAGCAATTGGCAAAAATTTCTCCGGTTTTATCTGCTGATATTGATATGTATATGGGGGATGGGAATAATATTTTGTTGAATCGTGGGGATGATGAATCCATCATTATTTTTAGTATCGGATTTGGAGATTGTCCTGCGGGTTGTTTGCATCGCAAAAATTGGCAATTCAAAATAAAGAATAATAAGGCTGAATTTATGAAATATTTTCAAAATTAATGGATGCGGATGTCTCTTCTTCCCTTATTGATTGTCTCCGGTGATAACGGTAATATTTTTTTGTTCTCAATTCAATATTCAGTTGATTTTGTGGAATAGTTTGTTTGCGGATGGACTCGTCCAAACAATAGGGGTCATTGTCTGAGGTTGAGTAGCTGCGTTTTTAGTTTTTCAACATATCGATAATATTCATCAAGGTAGATAGAATTCAGTGGTTTGGCGGGAGGCGATTTTACTTTAAGTGGGTCAACGGCTTTTCCATTGATATAAAAGCGAAAGTCCAAATGGGGTCCTGTTGCCAATCCCGATGAGCCTACATAACCGATCAGGTCTCCTTGTTTGACATAATCTCCGACTTTAAATTTTCCGTAGCGTGACAGATGCATATATACGGTCGTATAAGTACCGTTGTGTTTGATTTTGATGGCACGACCGCCGCCGCCGGACCAGGCTCTTTTGATAATTTTTCCATCACCGATGGCGAATACGGGAGTACCGCGTGGAGCTGCATAATCTACTCCGTGATGGGGTCTTCGAATTTTCAAGACCGGATGAAGACGACTATTGGAGAAACGGGAGCTAATACGGCTATATTTCAAGGGAGCTTTGAGAAATGTCCGGCGCATACTACCTCCCATTTCATCAAAATAATCTTCAATAGAGTCTTTTTTGAAGTGAAAGGAATAATATTCGTGTCCGGCATTTTCAAAGCGGGCTGCCAAGACTTTGTGAATACCGATACTACTGTCATTGACGTAGGTTTCTTCGTATATTACTTGATAATTGTCTCCTTTTTGGATTCCAAAAAAATCAATTGACCAAGCAAAAATTTCGGAAAGATGGATGGAAAGATATGGGTTGAGTCCTTGCACTGCCATTGAATTCCACAGGGAAGATTCGATCTCTCCCTGAGCTGTATTCCGGCGATATTCCACCTTATTGCGTTGTTTGTGCACAAACAATGAATCTTTCATTCCAAATACATAATATTCTATTGCATTGTCTTGATATACAGCATATTCTGTTTTGTGAAGACTGTCGTTGGTTTGAAAGAAATATATATTCTTGCCCGCTACCATTCGTCGTACGTCAAAAATACTGTCACCCAGTTTCACCAAACTGTCAATACGGCTATAGGGTATTCCTTTTGCCATAAAAATATCCGAGAAGAAGGAGTTTTTTTTAATTTTAACTTTTTGGATGCGGTAGTCTTGTACCGGAATTCCAAATTTGGTAATGACCGGCATTTGTTGTATTGTGTCATTTGGTTTTGAGACCTTAGAATCGAGCCTTGTGTTTTGTTGTCTGAAATGATATATCCCCGACAAAATGAGCAATATGCCTGCTATCGTTACCCAAAAAGGGACAGATCGAAAAATATTTTTCTTGTCTTGCATACTTCTGTATTAATGTTGAGAGTGGTGCTTGCTGTGTCAAAGAGTTTGTTATAAAAAAAGAGATTTATCTATCTGCCAATAAATCTCTTTTTTTTGATTTTCAATTATCGGCACAATTATTAGCGAATTGTAACATTGAGTTCTTTTTCAAGGTTGAAAATAACCTTTTTTACAATTTTGTCTATTTGCTTATCTTTCAGTGTTTTGTGTTTGTCCTGTAAGATTATTTTGATGGCATATGATTTTTTTCCGGAAGGAAGATTTTTACCTTGATAAATATCAAATAGTCCTACGGATTTGATCAGTTGCTTATCTGTTTTTAGGACCACTTTCAGGATAGAATCAAAAGAGATTTCATTATCAACAAGCAAAGAAAGATCCCTTCTTACTTCGGGATATTTTGCAATAGTGGTAAATGAATAATCTTCACGGGGAATTAAAGTCAAGACTCTATCCCAGTCAAATTCGGCATAAAAAAGATTTTGCTCAATGCCAAACACATCCGACACATTGGGATTGACAGCGCCTATACGTAGAAGGTGTTTGTTGTCAATCTGATAGTTGATGCCATATTGAAAACAGGATTGGTGTGTTTCGTTTGTCGTGAGTTTATTGATATTAATTCCGAGTCTTTTGAGAATATTTTCAGCAAAGACTTTCAGGTGGAAGAAGTCCGTATCAAATTGTTGTTGATTCCAAGATTCCGCATTTTTTTTGCCGGAAAGAAGCATTGCCAATTGTTTTCTTTCGTGGTATTTGTTTTCGCTGTCCGCAAAATAATGGTATATTTTTCCAAATTCATATATTTTGAGGTCCAAAGCTTTATGATTGATATTGTAGATAGCCGTTTCGAGACAACCGAATAGCATACTTTGACGCATCACGTTGAGATCGCGGCTCAAAGGATTGAGGATTTTTACGGATTTACCGGCATCAAAATCTTTGCAATTTTCGTAATACTCACCTTTGGTCAATGAGTTGTTCATAATCTCATTAAATCCATTGGAAGAGAGATAATCGGAAATGATATTTTGCACTCTTTCCAGATCCGGTTTGGGAGTAGGATTGAGTGAGATGCGAATTTGATCCGGTTTGTCAATATTGTTGTATCCATAGATACGCAATATTTCTTCGATGATATCTGCTTCACGCAAAACATCAATTCGATAACCGGGGACTTCTACCAGAATACTATTTTTGTTTTCATCAGCGACTTTAAATTCTAATGCTTCAAGAATAATTTTCACTTCTTTTTTGGGAATGGATTGCCCGACAAGTCTTTCGATATGTTTCCAAATCAACAAGACGCGTTTTGGAATGATTTTCTTTTTGCTAACGTCTTGAATTCGTGAAGTGATTTTTCCACCGGCTAATTCTTTGATTAGCATAGCTGCCCTTTTCAGAGCATACAAAGTCATATTCGGATCTACACCCCGTTCGAAACGGAAGGAAGCATCCGTATGAATATCATGAAATTTGGAAGACCGGCGAATATGAACCGGGTCAAACCAAGCACTTTCCAAGAAAATGTTTGTTGTTTTTGCGCTTACTCCCGAATCAAGTCCACCCAAGATTCCTCCGATGCACAGAGGGTCATCTATATCATTGATCATCAGGTCATCTTCGGAGAGTTTACGAATTTTTCCGTCCAATGTTTTGAATTCCGTACCGGCAAAGAGTTTTTGTACAATAATTTTCCGGTCTTTGATTTTGTCTGCGTCAAAGGCATGCAAGGGTTGCCCTGTTTCGTATAAAACAAAATTGGTGATGTCCACGACATTATTGACCGGAGTCAATCCGATAGAGATAAGTCTGTTTTTTAGCCATTCGGGCGATTCTTTTACTTCTATTCCGCTGAGGGTAAGACCCGTATATCTAAAACATGCCTCGGGATCTTTAATGTCAACCTTGATCGTAAGGCTTGTATTGTCGGTCTTAAAATTTTCGACCGAGGGGATTTTAAAATTATATTCTTCTTGTCCTCTTTCTCGAAGATTGTGAAGCATCATTACCGCTCTGATATCTCTTACTACTCCTATGTGTGACATTCCGTCCGTACGATTCGGAGTAAGATCAATATCAAAAATAGTATCTTTTTCGACTTCAAAATAGTCTGCCGCTTTGGTACCGGGTTTGCAATCTTCTTCCAAAACAATAATGCCGGATGTGTCATTTCCTACACCGATTTCCGACTCACCACAAATCATACCTTCGGAAATTTCACCCCGTATTTTTGATTTTTTGATATTAATCTCTTTATCACCGTCATAAAGTGTTGTCCCGACGGTGGCTACGACTACTTTTTGTCCTGCTGCAACATTGGGAGCGCCACAGACAATAGGTGTGAGTTTTCCATCACCCAAATTGACAGTCGTCTTACTCAAATGATCCGAGTCGGGAAGCGGATCACAAGTGATAACTTCTCCTATCACGAGTCCTTCAAGACCTCCTTTGATGGCTTCCCACCTCTCTGTGCCCGAAACTTCGAGACCTGTATTTGTTAATATTTCAGATAACTCTTCGGGACTATAGTCAAAGTCAAGATACTCTTTCAACCAATTGTATGATACTTTCATGCGTAATGTATTATTTATTTCCTTTTGTCTAAGACCTGTTTATTAATTTCAATACAAAAAACTAAAAAATAAATCCAATTTAATTTCATTGAATTTTAATCTGCAAAATTAATAAAATATTCTTTGTCAAAGGCTATTTTTTTCAAAATCATTTTTCTCCTGTTTTTGAGGGCTGATTGTTGGTAAAATATTAGCTGTAATAAATGTTTACTGTTGAGGATTCCGTGGAGAATAGAAGGTATAAGGGCTTTGTAATTTGTGGATGTTTGGGGTGTCTA
Organism: uncultured Bacteroidales bacterium; assembly: GCA_964562195.1. GTDB lineage: Bacteria > Bacteroidota > Bacteroidia > Bacteroidales > S143-32 > S143-32. Next base: position 7,207 of record CAZLTF010000426.1, read on the forward strand.
AGCTAAGATAATCAAACAAAGTACTTTGTACTAATTTTGATTTGTGTTGGATTGCTTTCAAATTGCATAAATTGGGGATG
>CAZLTF010000427.1:0-3336 GCA_964562195.1 uncultured Bacteroidales bacterium
TGCCACCTAACATCAAACAAGGACCACAAAGGAATTTGGGCTTGCCGCCCCCCCCAATCACCTTACAAAGAATATATTATGCAAACATATCAACAATAAAATGCAAGATAAATCAGAGTTTTTTCCAAAAAGTCTTGCATTTATTCTATTCTTAAAGAAGGAGTTTTCGTTCCATAGCAGACCCGAATTATTTTCGCCAAAAAGAAGGAGAAAAAATTACCAAAACGGTAAACAATTCCAGTCGTCCGAGAAGCATTAAGAATGAAAGAAACCATTTTCCTACGGAAGGAATAGAGGAAAAATTTTCAACAGGACCAACGCTTCCGATGCCCGGTCCTATATTTCCCAAAGAAGAAATCGTAGCTCCGACAGCAGACGAGAGATCCAACCCAAGCCATGTCATAATGAAAGTTCCGAAGAAAAATGTAATGAGATAAAACATAAAAAATGCCAATACCAAATGAATAATCTCCTCCGAGACAGGTTTTTTATTGTACCTCACGGGAATGACTGCTTGTGGATGAATCATTTTTTTCAGCTCCAGAGAGCTACTTTTAAGCAAAAGAATATGCCTTGCAATCTTGATGCCCCCGCCGGTCGAACCGGCACTACCACCGATAAACATCAATACAAAGAGAAAAATCCAAATATGTGCAGGCCATAGCAAATAATCCGTAGATACAAATCCGGTAGTAGTCACAATAGAAACTACCTGAAACAAGGAATCCCTAAAAGTTTTTTCATAATCCGTAGCGCCTTCATGCATCAACAAAAGACTAATAATCACAGCAAACCCGAAAGTGAAAAATATATAGTATCGATATTCTTCATTGTACCATAATTTCTTTAATTTGCCTTGCAAAGCAAAATAATGCAAAGTGAAATTAGTACCTGCAAGAATCATAAAAAAGATGATAACATACTGAATATAGGCGGAATAACCGGCAATTGAAGCATTTTGTGTTGAGAATCCTCCGGTTGCCATAGTGGCAAAAGAATGCGTAATAGCATCAAAGAAACTTAATCCACCTAACATCAAAAAAACACTTTCTACAAAAGTCATACCTACATAGATTAGCCACAATCTCTTGGCGGTAGCCGTGATACGCGGATGCAATTTGTCCGGTGTAATACCCGGCATCTCGGCAACAAAAAGTTGCATCCCGCCGATTCCCAACAAAGGCAATATAGCCACCGACAAAACGATAATCCCCATTCCTCCGATCCAGTGAGTCATCGCTCTCCAAAACAATATCCCTTTGGGTAAAGATTCGATATCGGTCAAAATCGAAGAGCCTGTCGTAGTAAATCCGGAGATCGTTTCAAAAAAAGCATCGGTCACATCCGGTATAGCTCCACTGATAAGATAAGGCAACATACCAAAAAGCGAAATAACAATCCACGCCAGAGATACAATAAGATATGCCTCACGCTTCATTATTTTTTTATTGGCTTTTCGGGTAAAAAACCACATCATAAGCCCCATCGAGCTGCTTATCAACCCACTGTATATCAGATTAAAACACTGGTCTTCACAATAATACAAAGAGAATGGTATTCCCAAGAACATAAATACACCCTCTATGATCAATAAAAAACCAAGAACATTGACAATTGTTTTCCAGTTTATTTTGGGAAATATGCTCATAATAGATTAGAACCAAGATTTATGTTTAAAAAGTTTTTCAATTTTGGAGATAACATTTGGAAAAGCAAAAATCACCACTTTATCTCCGGCGAGAATCTGAAAATCTCCTTTGGCAATATAGGCTTCTTCGCCTCTCACTACGCCACCGATAAAGCTTCCTTTCGGGATATGAAGTTGAGAGATAAGTTTTTTGGTGACCATCGAATTATCCTGTGCTACCAACTCAATAACCTCCGCATTGATACTACTCAGACATTTCAACATCGTGACTTCCGCACTGTGTGTAAAACGTGAAATATAACTGGCAGTAATTAGTTTCTTATTGATAATCGTGTCTATTCCAACACTTTGAGCAATATCAATATAATCAATAATTTCGACCAATGCAATGGTTTTTTTCGCTCCCAACTTGCGAGCATGAAGACAAGTGATAATATTGGTTTCCGTGCTATTGGTAACAGCAATAAAAGCATCCATATTCTCAATATCTTCGGCTTGTAGCAGCTCAATATCGCGCGCGTCACCGTGCACAATAAGACTTTTGGTCAAATCTCCCGCAAGCTGTTCACAGCGGGATTTACTATTTTCGATCATCTTAATATTGACTTGTTTTTCAAGCATCTTGGCAGTTCTCCGTCCGATACGTCCTCCTCCCACGATCATAATATCTTTGATCTCAAATTGTGTTTTGGCACCCATTTCCATCAATTGGGGAATTCCTTCTTGCTTTGTGATAACATAAACCAAATCATCGGGCAAGAATACATCATCTCCGGAAGGAATAAAGGGACGAAGATTGCGATTGATGGCTACCGCCCTAAATTCAAGGTCGGGATATTGAATGGCTATCTCTTTGAGTGATTTGTTGACTACATAAGCATCTTCCTCAATACGAATCATAAACAAAGAAAGTAGTCCGTCCGAAAATTTGAATGTCTCCGTAGCCGCCGACTGTTTCAATAAATCGATAATATCATCGGCAGCAATAATTTCAGGACTGATTATTTCATCTATTCCGAGACTGTAAAACAATTCTTTGCGTGAAGGATGAAGGTAAGCAGGATTGCTCACTCGCGCAATCGTACGTTTCGCCCCTAATTTTTTGCCGACAGCAGCCGTCAGTAGATTGGTGTCCTGATTGTGAACCACCGCTATCAACATATCCGCCTTATCCACGCCTGCCTCTTGCAGCACTTGGGGACTTGTCGAATCACCCGTGATCGTCAATAAATCCATATTGGTTTCGATCATCTTAAGTAAGTCTTTGTGTGGATCAACGATAATAATATCGTGATTTTCATTCAGCAACATTTTAGCAAGATGAAAACCTACTTCTCCGTCTCCTGCAATGATAATCTTCATACAACTCTAATTTTACTGCAAAGTAAATAGATTATTATCAAATTACAGGTTTATTTTATAATTTTTTTTGTTTCAAAATAGTAATTGACTTGATTGATTAATTTTGAATGAAATATAAATTTGTATTAGCCGATTTTTGTCTAATTTTGCAAAAGAAGCAAACAAGCAAATGGAAAAGGAAAGAGAATATATGGCGGAGGCTATCCGTATAGCCAAAGAAAATGTTGTTTCCGGCAACGGAGGTCCTTTTGGTGCAGTCATCGTAAAAGACGGAGAAATTATTGCACGGGGAGTCAATACGGTGACAGCAGACAATGATCCTACTG
>CAZLTF010000428.1:0-2792 GCA_964562195.1 uncultured Bacteroidales bacterium
AAAACTGAAAGAAGATGAAAGTTTATAGTTTTTTTGCTCTTTGACAATCATTTTAACATTAATAAACACAATATTGTTAATAATTGTAATGAATAAAAAAGCCGGAATCAAATAAATATATACTTTTGCATCGATATGAAAAAAGAATATCAGAATACAATCGGAGGAGAATTGGAGATTCAGGGGTTGGGACTTCACACAGGAGAGATGGTTCGTCTGAGGATTAAACCGGCAGAGGTAAATAGCGGCTTCACCTTCATACGTACAGATGCAAAAGCAAACAACCGCATCCCTGCCACACTCGACAACGTAGTCTCTACGGATCGAGGCACCTCTATCGGCAACGGAAATGTCATCGTGCATACCGTAGAGCATCTTCTGGCTGCATTGGCAGGAGCAAAAATTGACAATGCTATCATCGAAGTCACCGGGACTGAGATGCCGATATTGGATGGAAGTGCAGGAATATTTGTCAACAAGATCAAAGAAGCCGGCACCCTTACTCAAGACAGTGAACGCAAGTACATCATTCCGAAGACCAAAATCACCTATCACGATGAAGCCACCGGCAGCGAGCTAACACTCCTACCCGATGAAGATCTTTCGATCGCCGTAAAAATAGATTTTGGGACGGAAGTCCTTGATATTCAAGAAGCATATCTGGACTCTATAGCCGAATTTAATGATCGAATCGCTACTTGCCGCACCTTCGTTTTTCTTCACGAGTTGGAATTTCTTTTGGCTCACAATTTGATCAAAGGCGGAGATCTCAACAATGCAATCGTCTTTGTCAACAAACCCATTTCTCAAGAAGAGCTAAACCGCCTGGCAAAAGTATTTGACAAACCGGAAGTGAAAGTAATGGAGCGAGGTGTATTAAACAACCTTAAACTGCGATATGAGAACGAACCGGCACGCCATAAATTGTTGGACTTATTGGGAGACCTTACTCTATTGGGCAAACCAATTAAAGGGAAAATCATTGCCTTCAAGCCGGGGCATAAAGTGAATTATGAATTTGGAAAAAAAATAGTAGAAAGTTTAAAATAGGAAAAATATGGACAGATTTAAACCACCTTTCGATGTAACAAAAGAACCCTTGTATGACATCATGGCGATACGTGAGATGTTGCCACATCGTCCACCTTTCTTGTTGATTGACAAGATATTAGACATGGACGAGAAATATGTAGTCGGATTGAAGAACGTGACTATGAACGAGAATTTTTTCGTAGGTCATTTTCCTGCCGAGCCGGTAATGCCCGGAGTGTTACAAATAGAAGCGATGGCACAGACCGGAGGCATTTTTGTTCTTAGCCAAGTGGAAGATCCTGAAAATTATCTCACCTACTTTCTCAAAATTGACGGAGTCAAATTCCGGAAGAAAGTAGTTCCGGGTGATACACTTGTATTTGTATTGGAATTGCAAGGTGCTATTCGTAGAGGTTTAGCCAATATGAAAGGTACCGGATATGTAGGAAATCAAGTCGTAGTACAAGCTGATATTTTGGCAATGATTGAAAAGAAAAAATAATCCATAAATCAAGATAAATGTATCATCCATTATCAAGTGTGTCTCCTTATGCGAAGGTGGCAAAAAATGTTGTGATAGAGCCATTCGTCAATATAGAAAAGAATGTTGTCATTGGTGAAGGCACTTGGATAGGTTCAAATGTCACCATCATGGAAGGCTCCCGAATCGGCAAAAATTGCAGGATTTTTCCGGGTGCTGTTATCGGAGCAATTCCCCAAGACCTAAAATTTGAAGGAGAAGAAACGACAGTCGAAATCGGTGACCATACTACGATACGCGAATTTGTTACCGTCAATAGAGGCACAAAAGCAAATTTAAAAACCGTCGTTGGCAAACATGTATTGCTGATGGCTTATGTTCACGTCGCACATGATTGTATCATCGAAGACAATGTAATCTTAGCCAATGCCGTAAATCTCGGCGGACATGTCGAAATCGGTGAATATGCCATACTCGGCGGAATGTCTGCCGTCCATCAATTTGTAAAGATTGGTCGTCATGTGATCATCTCGGGTGGCTCATTAGTATCCAAAGACATTCCTCCTTACACCAAAGCCGCACGCTCTCCTATCTCTTACGCAGGCGTAAATTCCATCGGACTTCGCAGAAGAGGATTTGGAAGCGATAAGATTCGTGAAATACAAGATATTTACAGGGAAATATTTGTAAAAGACAAAATCGTATCCAAAGCGGTAAGCTGGGTAGAAGCAAATATGTCTCCGAGCGCTGAACGGGATGAGATCTTACTTTTTATCAAAAACTCCACACGCGGAGTTATGAAAGCCTATTCCGGCACTGTCAAAAGTGAATAAGTACAAAAAAACAAAAAAATGGAGCTTCTCCGGACAAAGGTATGTATCGTAGGTGCCGGTCCTGCCGGAATTTTCACTTCTCTTTTTTTACAGAAATATGGTATCTCCGGCATCCTGCTCGAAAAAGAAGTCTTTCCACGTGACAAAATCTGTGGCGATGGCATTAGCGGATGGGTTGTAGATGTAATGGAAGAATTGGACGAAGACCTTCTACAACGTTTTCATCAACAAGACTTCGCAACACCATCCTACGGAATGCGTTTCTCCTCTCCCAATGGCACGGAAGTCGATATTCCCTTTCTTCAACAGCGAAAAAATCCAAGTATTCCTCCGGGATATATCGCTCCGAGAAAAGCATTTGACAATTTCTTTATTGAAGAAATAAAAAAAAATGCAAACCATATCAATCTGATTGAAAATCAAGATGTTGTAAACATACAAACAAA
>CAZLTF010000429.1:0-7840 GCA_964562195.1 uncultured Bacteroidales bacterium
GCATATTCCAGCCGCGTTTGTCATTGGGCTGCGAAGCCGTATAACTCAATCCGTTTACGGTAATGTCTCCGTTGTTGAGTGATCCGGTGTAATTTATAGTAGCATTGCCGGTAATGCCGCTTGCCGACCAAGCAAAGAACCCGTATCCTTCGGTCATATCTTGTTGATCGTCGCTGATATAATGCCAAGAATAATCGGATTCATCAAATTCTTGTAGATACAAATCTGTAAATACTCCTGTGAGTGCATCATTGATTGGAGCGGAAACGAGGTGCCATTGGTCTTGTGTGAGGTAACTTTCGACGCTTGCAGAAACATTCGGGCTATTGTGAAGTAGTGAGGCTGTTCCTGTGGAAGTCGCTTTCAGCCGGAGGGAGTACGCATCCGATAAATTGTGCAAACTGCCTGATACGGTCATTTGTTTTCCGGCAGGAATGATCAAATGTGCTCCGTTTTCGATCGTCAGATCGTTGCAAATAGCAACTTCTGTTGAATTGGTTTCAGGGAAATTACCTCCCTCCGGACTAGCCGGAATACTGAGATTTGTAAGTTCTATTGGAGTCTTTTCGCTTGCCCAGTTGCTTGGTGTATTCCAATCCGTTGAGCTATTTCCTGTCCAAGGAGTTTTTCGTTTGATCACCGCATAGGTAACCGAGTATGGCAGGAGCGTAAAGAGTGAGGAATCCGAATATTTGGCACTGTAAGCAAATACATCATCCAGATCTACCGGACCTCCTCCTTCGGTTGAGCTTGTTTGTCCATTGACGTAAAATTTGCGATTCCCGATAGTGAGGTCGGAAGCATACACTGAATACCAGAATAAACTGTCCACTTCCGTTTTGTCAGCAAGATTTATTTTTAAATTTTGGGCAGTGCCCGAATAGTTTAAAACTGCAATTCCGATTTCTCCGCTGCTAAAAACCGAAGAATATACTTTGATGGAATCGCTATTTACAGAGAGGCTATCCGCTACCAAATGGTCACCAAAACATTTTCCGTAATAGTAATAAGGAGTATAACTCGGACGTGCGGTATAATCGGCTTGTTTGGGGTCTCCTCTGCTTAAAATTCCATGACTATCATTGCCATTGATACCCCATTCGTTTACCCAAATCGTCGAAAGATCATAATTGCTTTTGACCATAGTGCCGAGGGCATCCGCCACAAAAAGTCCGTTCATCATATTGGTAGTTTCATCTCCCCAGAGATTAAACTCGGTCATACAAACGGGAAAATAACCTTTTGGCTTGTTTGTATTCATATATGCAGCTGCCTGTACAGCTTTCATATCCAGCTTAATACCATTTATTGCAGAAGCTGCACCCGCCGCATCGTGAGACCAAAAATAATGATGGACAATCAAATAATCGGCAGCATCACCGACTTCGCGCATCACTTGATTATTCCAGTTATATCCCTTATGTGCTAAGACTGCACCGATCCTAATACTCGAATCCACAGCTTTCATTGCTTGTGCAAAAACACATAAATCTTCGCCATATTCTTTTCCTGTAACGACACTGCCATTGACATTATAGCCTTTTTCCCAAGAGCCATAACATTCATTGCCTATTTCCCAATACTTGATATTGGCATTGTGTTGAATATTATAATAATCTACCCACGAAGCGGCATAATCGGCGGCTTGTTGTACGCGAGCTTCTCTTGTACCGGCTGCCGTAATTCCATAACGGGCATAAAAATAATTAACAACTATGGTAGGTTCTCCTTGGGCATTGGTACGAAAAGTGAGAAAATTGTCAGGATCGAGGAATTTCCAATAATACGCATTATATCCGTTTATGTCTATGGCAAAGGTGTCAGGCACATTGCCATCCCAGAAATAAATATTGGAGCCTGAGCCGGCAGGATAGCGAAATGCACCAAATTCTTCGTACAGATGAGACCGATTAACAAGATTGTCCCGGCTTCTCATATTTGAGTTTACTCCAAACTGGGTTGGAAGCACTTTCGCAATCGTATCATCGGGCTTGATAATGAGGGTGTTGTCCGGTGAACCGGTCGATAAGTTTTGATTGACTATCGAATCGGGTCTTCTGAAAGTTCGTGCAACCCAAGAATCAAATTGTTGTATATCTGAAAAATCTACATTTGCATTGACCATCGAAAAATCATCAAAAACATAAGTGCCAGTTTTACTACCATATTGCAATATTACTTTGAATGAAACGTCATCTTCGCTCGTATTGATTGGAAGTGAGAATTTTTGAAATGTCGTATCCAAAGTGAGAACGGAAGATTTGGTAATGCTATTTCCACCGCTGCCGTGATTGACTTGGATTCTAATTCGGAGTTTTAGTGTGTCTGCACCCTTGGCAAAAACGGTGAAAAAAAGCATTTTACCACGTAAACTATCCGGAATAGACTGGTTGGAACTATACATTTGTGCTTGATTGATATTGCCGGAGGTACTATTGACTACAATCTGAGCTGCACCGGTAGTGAGAGCACCTTGGCTAATATGCGTTGTGCTTACATCTCCCGAAAAATTCCATCCACTTATGTCCGTTAGGAAGTATGGATTGTTTTGTACCAAATTGTACTGTGCCGCCACCGGCATAGTAATCGAAAAATACAATACCACGATTGTAATGAATTTTTTCATAGTTTATTTTTTTATCCCAAAATTTTCTGCAAAAATATACTGAAAATTCCAAAACAACTAATTTTTTATATGGATTAAATATGGACAATTTCATTTTTTATGTCTTGTTCAAAAATGCAAAAATATGATATATCAAATTGTATATCAACTCGTAAGACAAAACGACACACTAATAACATGAAAAAAATCCGAAAATATTATATGGAAAAAATAGCAATCATACATCATTTTTTATCTTTCTCCTGAACAGGAAAGAAAATCTAAATTCCATTATCATTTATTGACAAAAATGATAATGGAATCCGGTCAAAGAACGAACAAATTCAAAACTCCAATAGATAAGTATCAAGCGAACCTTCTTTGGATAAATTCATTTTTTTTCGGATACGGTAGCGTATTTTGTAGATTGTTTCGGGTGTGATATTGAGGATGGTGGCAATTTGTTTGGAAGGCAGTTGAATTCTCAAATAGGTGCAAAATCTAAGCTCTGTTTTGGTTAAATCCGGATGTTTTTGTTGAAGATTGACAATAAAATTTTTGTATGTTTGATCGAAATGTGTTTTAAACAAATCCCACTGATTTTGTTCGATCTGTTTTTGTTTCATATTGCGGATAAGCCTGTCTATTGATTTAATGGGTACTTTGTCAGTGTTGTTTTCTTTTAGGTTTACTATTTCCTCAAATATTTCTTGAATGGTTTTCTGGTTTTGTTCGATTAACAAAGCTGTACTTACCAACTGTCTTTGTTTATTTTTTAATTCATTTTCCAGTTTTTGAAATTCCAATTGGTTGATAAGTTCTTCTTTCAGTGATTTTTCATATTCCACTTGGTTGAGATGAATCTGTTGTTCGTAAAGTTGTTTTGATTTTTTATGTGATTTGATCGTGGAAATGACTGCTACAATCAGAGAAATCAACAACAATATAAGCACAAAAAGTATGATAAAGAAGAGCTTTTTTTTTGATTTTTCGGAAGCAATTATTTGGTCTTTTAGGCTTATGATTTCCTGTTTCTCTTTATTTTGTAAAAGCAATTCTTGAACTTCAATACTCTGATATTTTGTATTCCTGTTTTTGATTTTATCAATTTCATAAAGTCTTTGACTTGCTTCAAATGCTTTCTTAAAATTTTTCTTGTTTTTGTATATATTTACTAATTCTTCTTGTGCCAAAGCTTCTATATCCAGACTTCCTGATTTTTTGGCACTTTTTACAGTCTCAAGCAAATAATACCGTGCTGAATCCGGTTTTTGAATATTTAGAAACACATTGGCTTTTTGCAATTTTAATACCGTAGAATAGTAATAATTTTTGTTTTGTTGAAACAAATTCAATGCTTGATTGTAATAACGAAGTGCAGTCTGAAAATCTTTTTGAGCCACTTTCATTAAACCTAAATTGTAATATACGTGGTCTAATTTTTCCTCTTCCCCCTTGGCTTTTAACTCTTGAATGAGTTTTGTGTATAATGTATTCGTCTTTTTGTATTTTTTTTGCTTGAGATATAAAAGTCCCATATTGATTTGAATATCAATTGATAAAGAAGTATCCTGTAAGCTCAAACTCGACTCATAAGCCAATTGCATATATCTCTCGGCATCTTCAAATTTTTGGCAATTTATATGACATACGGCGAGATTGTTATAAACTTTTGTGATTCCTGAGATATAATTGTATTTTTTATAAATTTCCAAAACTTTTAGATAATTATCAAAAGCTTCCGGTGGATTGTTGACGACTACCCCATAGATCGTAAATTGTAATAGAGCAGTCGCTTTTTGAAGTTCCAATTGATAGGAATCCGCAACATCCAAGGCTTTTTGGTAATAAACAAGGGCTTTGCCCAAAGAATCGTGTTTGCGGTAAAGATTTGCTTTTGTATAATAGGCTTTCCAGACTTTTTGATAGTTTTCTATTTGATAAGCGTAATGAACAGCACTATCCAAGTAGAAAGTTGCAGAATCAAAATCGCTTTTTGCATACTGTTTTCCCGTTTCGATAAGTATATTGATTTGGCTTGTGTCATTTCTTTGAATATGTTTTAAATCATCAAGATTTTGCAAATAAATATTTTCACTATACAGTATAATGATAAATAAAAGCAATTTCCCGGTATGTCTTCGCCAATCTTTCATTCCGAAACCTTATCAAATTTGCTGCAAAGGTAAGCTAAAATATCACAAAATCACGGAAGGAAATAGCGAAGATTAACAGTCATATTATTAGTGATATCTAACTATCATAAATTCAGTCTGTAAGGAATTGCAGATTGTAAAATGTCCATATTTTGTCCATACAAAAATTATGAATCCGGTCAAAGAAGAGGCAATTTTCATAAAAAGTTTATTTTGGATGAGATATATTTTTTTTGACTGGGTTTATATGCAGGACTTTTTGGAAAAAAATGGATTTTCTTACATATTATTATTTATTTTTCTACGTAATTCACCTGTTTGAGAGTTTTTTTGCAGATCCTATTTATGATCGGCATTTGAGAGGGATAAAATTTCACAAAGAAAGACCTGTCAGCAGCGGACAATAATAGAGTCCGTGTGGAATAGTTTTTACGATTTTGAAAAGAAGGTCTCCAAGGCTTTTAGGAAGTCGTCTTTTCTTCTGCGTGAGATTAATATTTCGGCTCCATCTTCCATTATCACAGCACCGTCACCACGCAAATATTCCTTCAAGAAGGCAAGATTTATCAAGTGACTTTTGTGAACTCTAAAAAAACCAAATGACGAAAGCATCTCGTCATATTCTTTTAATGTTTTGGAGACCAATATTCCATTTCTATTCTGAATAAAAAAGCGGGTATAATTACTTTCTGCTTCACAGCGAACGATATCCTTAATATTGACAAAAAGGAAACCATCCAAGGTCGGGAGTGCAATTTTCTCAAAACTCTTACGATTGGAGAGAAGGACTTCCAGCTTACTTCCGATTTCCGCTATTTCTATTTGTTGGTTTACTTTTTGGCAAGCGGCGATCAATTGCCCCGGTTCGATGGGTTTTTGTAAAAAATCTACCGCACTGAATTTAAAAGCCTGAATGGCAAATTTATCATAAGCGGAAGCAAATATCACATTAAAATCAATATTTGTCATTCTTGAAAGCAAATCAAATCCGGTACCATCTTGCATTTGTACATCCAAAAAAATCAAATCGGGTCGATTTTCCATTATCGTTATTATCCCCTCTTCTACGCCCGAAGCCTCCGCTATTATGTGATAATCTTTGCAGTATATTTCCAATAAATTTCGCAAAGCAGCCCTCGCTTGCGCCTCATCATCTACAATAACAACCTTTTTCATATCAAACCATATTTACCAAACAAACATCACTCACAAAAAGTATCCTCATTTATTTTGCAAAAATAGAATAAAAACGGTTTCATGCAAATTTTCTTTCCTCCGGTAAAACTACTTTCCGACCGTTTACAATACGAATTCGACCGTTCACTCAATTAGCCTTGACAAAGGGGGGTGCGATATTGTATGTTTGCACCGGATATGAACAATAAAAAAGAAAAATTATGAAAAGATTAGTTATTTATTTCGGTTTAGTAATCTTAAGTTTAACGATTACAACAAACGTATTCGCACAAAATATCGCGATAAGCGACGTGTCACATACGGCGGATGCTTCTGCTGTATTAGATGTTTATTCTTCTTCTCTGGGGATGTTAGTACCACGTATGACGACTCCTCCGAGTTCACCCGCCAACGGATTGATATATTACAATACTTCGACCAATCATCTAATGTTTTATGATGGTAGCACTTGGAATGCTTTGGATTATAACGATCCTTGGATCAGTAGCGGAGGAAGCACGTATCTTTCAAATCCGGGTGATATGGTTGGAATAGGCACAAGTATTCCCAGCAATCCTATCACTACCTTGGCTAACAACAGCACTCATATATTTATGGAAGACAATGTGTTGGGGGGCGATATAGGCATCAGTTATAACAACACCAATACAGGTAGTGTTGCAGCCTATTCAACAGGCTTGATAAGCAGCTTTAATCAATATGTGATTCGCAATACTTCAGCTATTAGTGTAGGAACTCAAAGCGATGGAAATACGATGCTTACGGCTCATTACAGCGGAATTCTTGACTTCTCAAATCAAAGTCGTGCAAGAGTCTTTCAATCCATTCAATATGATGCCAATCATCCCAATGCAGGACAGTTAATTCCATTTGCCAATTGGACGGAAATATTCTATGATCTCAACACTTATGATGAACATGGAGAGTTTACACTTGGTAATTATCAAACCGGCGCACCTTCCTTTTTCAAAGCATCAGAAGAAGGATATTATCAGGTAAATGCCCGTATCGACTTTATTCTTTATGATATCATCAATGGTGAAGCGATCAATCATCCTTATCCTGACGGCTATGTTTCTATTGCTATCTTTGTCAGTACAGATGGAGGAAATACATACAATATGACAGCTCAAGGAAACAAACTACAAGGCACTGATAACAATTTTGGCGGTGGAGATACAGACCTACAAAATAATATATCACCCAACCTCAGTGATGTGATTCATCTCAACCCCGGTGATATGGTTAAAATTTTCGCTTGGCAAAGTGTAGGTCATGACGGAACTTCAGGAATCCCGCTTCCTTTGCGTATCAAAGAACAAAATGGTGTGGGTGGACCCGACACTCAAATTTATTGCTCCATTCACAAAGCAAGTTAATAGTGTATTGTCAGATTTGATAATGTTCTTAAAGGAATCCATTTACTTAAAAAAAAAAGATTATGAAAACATATAAAACAGCCCTTTATATATTACTGATGCTTCTGGGCACCACACTGAGTGGACATTCACAAGGCATCACCAACAATGGCTATATTACCGGAAACAGCGGAAGCTATCTTAGTCTCAACGGTAATCAAGACCTAACTATCAAGAGCAGTACCGTAGATCGTTTTGATGTCGGAAATCTTACGGTTGATTTCACGGGATCTCAAACAGCGACTTTATCGGAAGATTCTTATCTCAGCGTGCAAAATTCACTCGTCATGAATGATTCTTTGATTCTCAAAGCGACTTCATCCAATGTGGCATCTTTGATAACCAACGGAACAGTTAGCGGAGATGGAAGAATACAACAATACCTTGCCCCGGATGAGTGGCACATGGTTTCTTCTCCGGTCACGAATCCAGTGAGCGGTGTATATATAGACGATTATTTGTAT
>CAZLTF010000430.1:0-5025 GCA_964562195.1 uncultured Bacteroidales bacterium
TGGACTTTACAATAAAATGATGTGGGGAAATTCTCCTCAAGATTATGCTGCTTTTTGTAAAAAAGGACTGGAGAATACAAATGGAATAATAACAGATATTGGATGCGGGACGTTAAGCTTTACATACAGAGTTTATGATGAAAATAAAATTAGGAACTTATTCCTTTGTGATCTTTCATTAGAAATGTTAAAAATTGGGAAGAAGAGACTTGAGAGTGTATCCGAAGATATTTCAGCAATAACTTTTCTGCGTTCTGACGCACTCAATATGCCATTTAAAGATAATATGGTTCAAAGCGTCTTGAGTTTTGGTATTTTTCATATTTTTGAAAACCCATCAAAATTAATAAAAGAAATAGTCAGGATACTCAAACCGGAGGGACAATTATTTCTTTCAAGCCTTTGTACAGATAGAAAAATAAGTAAAAGATATCTTGATTTACTGTACAAAAAGGGACATGTAGCAAGACCTCTTACATCATTGGAAATTGTAGAGATCGTCGAAAATAACGGGATATCAATAAATGAAAAAATAGTAAAAGGAGGGATGATCTATTTATCCGGGAGAAAGAAAAAAATATAGTACAAACTGCAAGAAGTTGTAAATTGTAGAATAATCGTTTCAAACTGGGGCACGCACCAAGCGTTATTGACATAATATTATGCCGGCGAATAATCAAAAATGATTATTTTCAGCTATAAAAATGCCACTTCAAAAAAAATAAATTTATATTTCCAAAATAAAGTACCTTTGTGCGTTAAAAAGAGTAAAAAATATGGGACTATTCGGATTCTTTTCAAAGAAAGATAAAGCAAAGTTAGATAAGGGCTTAAATAAAACAAAAAAATCGGTTTTTGATAAAATTTCGCGCGCGATCGTAGGGAAGTCGAAAGTGGATGAAGAGGTATTGGATAATCTGGAAGAAGTATTGATCACTTCGGACGTGGGAGTTGATACGACTCTCAAAATCATAGAAAGAATCGAGAAGCGTGTTGCCAAAGATAGATTTCTCGGCACATCCGAGTTAAATCGCATCTTGAAGGAAGAAATCGCCTCATTGTTGGAGGAAAATCACAATCAAGACAATGAGAAGTTCAGTATTCCCGAAGGGAAAAAGCCATATGTGATATTGGTTGTAGGTGTCAATGGTGTAGGCAAAACTACCACCATCGGAAAATTAGCCTATCAATTTAAAAGTGCCGGTTATAAAGTGATGCTCGGAGCGGCTGATACATTTCGCGCAGCAGCAGTGGATCAATTGATTATTTGGTCACAACGTGTCGGTGTGCCTATTGTGTCCAAAGGAATGAATGTAGATCCGGCTGCAGTTTCTTTTGAAGCTGTCAAAAGAGCCGTCGAAGAGGAGATAGATGTGCTCATTATCGATACGGCAGGCAGGCTGCATAATAAGATTAATCTGATGAATGAATTATCTAAGATTAAGCGAGTTATGAAAAAAGTAGTGGATGATGCCCCTCACGAAATTATGCTCGTATTGGATGCTTCCACCGGACAAAATGCGATCGAACAAGCCAAACAATTTACGGCTGCTACCGAAGTGAATGCGCTGGCTCTGACCAAGTTGGACGGAACGGCAAAAGGGGGTGTGGTAATCGGTATTTCGGATATGTTTCAAGTTCCGGTCAAATATATCGGAATAGGGGAGCAAATGGAAGATTTACAAGTATTTAACCGTAGCGCTTTTGTGGATAGCCTTTTTGAAGAAGAAGAATAAAGTTGTGCCAAATGCAATAAAAGAGGCAGAACATTATGAATAAATTAACGAACATAGTAAAAATAAGCAGAAGAGTGATAGATACCGCCACTGTGTATATGCGAGATTTGCAATTTTTTCTATGAAACAGAGAAAACGATTGAACGGATGAAAGGAGTGATATTTTTTGGGTTACCGGAAATTTTTTTCTTTTTGTACAGACAAAGATATTTATTGAAAAGTATGAAAAACAGCATAAAATGAAAAGAAACAGAATTAAAGAATTGCTGCAAAGCGATGCGATAGGTAGCGAAGTAATCGTGATGGGCTGGGTAAGGACCAAGAGACAAAGCAAGAATGTGGCATTTATCGCTTTAAATGATGGTTCAACGATCCATAATATTCAGATTGTTGTTGATTTTGCAAACATTTCCGAATCATTATTGCAAAACATACATACAGGAGCTTCGCTTCGTGTGTCAGGTAAATTGACAGCATCTCAAGGTTCGGGACAGAAGGTAGAGGTAATTGCGAAGGAGATTGAGATTTTTGGCGAGGCCAATCCCGATGAATATCCTTTGCAACCCAAGCGACACAGTTTGGAATTTTTGCGTGAAATAGCTCATTTGCGTTTTCGTACCAACACTTTTGGTGCGATCACGCGTATTCGTCATCAGATGATATTTGCCATTCATAAGTTCTTCACAGAGAAAGGTTTTGTGAATATCCATACACCGATTATTACGGCTTCGGATGCGGAAGGTGCGGGAGAGATGTTTCGTGTGACAACCCTGAATCCTTCAAATCCTCCTACGACAGAAGAGGGTGATATTGATTGGAAAGAGGATTTCTTTGCTCGCAAAACCAACCTCACGGTAAGTGGACAGCTCGAAGGAGAATTGGCAGCGATGGGATTGGGTGAGATTTACACTTTCGGACCTACTTTTCGTGCCGAAAACTCAAATACGGCGCGCCATCTGGCAGAATTTTGGATGATCGAACCCGAAATGGCATTTTACGATATCGTCGATAATATGGATCTGGCGGAAGAAATGTTGAAATATGTGATTCGATACATTCTCGAAAATTCGGATGAAGATCTGGATTTTTTGAGTCAGCGTCTTATTTTTGAAGAAAAAACATTGCCGCAGGACAAACGTTCTCCGTATGAATTGAAAGAAAAATTACGTTTTGTTTTGGACAATGAATTTGCACGTATCACCTATACGGAAGCCTTTGAGATATTGCGTAATTCTAAAATGAACAAAAAGAAACGTTTTCAATTTCCGGTTCAAGAATGGGGTTTTGATATGCAGTCCGAACACGAACGTTATTTGGTTGAAAAGCATTTCAAAAAACCGGTAGTAGTCACCGATTATCCGAAGGATATAAAATCCTTTTATATGAAGCAAAACGAAGATGGGAAGACGGTGCGCGCAATGGATATTCTTTTTCCGCAGATCGGGGAAATCGTGGGTGGTTCACAGAGGGAAGAGAATTATGATTTGCTCACCCGGAGAATGGACGAAATGGGTGTTCCGAAAGAAGAAATGTGGTGGTATCTTGACACCCGTA
The DNA here is from genome assembly GCA_964562195.1 of uncultured Bacteroidales bacterium. Classification (GTDB taxonomy): domain Bacteria; phylum Bacteroidota; class Bacteroidia; order Bacteroidales; family S143-32; genus S143-32. The sequence goes on from CAZLTF010000430.1 coordinate 3,291, forward strand.
AGTTTGGCTCGGTCCCTCATAGCGGTTTTGGTCTCGGATTTGAAAGATTGATGCTGTTTGTGACAGGGATGAAAAATATTCGCGATGTGATAGCCTTTCCAAGAACTCCCAAAAATGCAGAATTTTAATCTATTGTATTATGAGAAATATATATTTGAGTATTAGTTTGTTGTTGAGTATCAATATGTTATTTGGCATTGGTGCTCCGGTATTGCTTAGCCCTGTAGATGGAGCTACCGGTCAGCCGACATCCTTAACCTTGGATTGGGAAGCGGTGACGGGGGCTTCTTATTATGAGTATCAATACAGTACCGGTAGTTCGTTTGTAACCTACTGGAATGATTATCTCGAAGCAACGGAAGCCAATATCACGGCTTTGAACAATGATTATACGTATTATTGGCGTGTACGTGCTTCGGATGGTTCATTGTTTTCCGAATGGAGTGAGGTATGGAGTTTTACGACTGTCGAAGCCGGTGGAGGACTGGCAACCCCGACACTTGTATCTCCGGCAAATAATGAAACCAATGTGATTGTCACTCCTCAATTGCTATGGAATGTTGTTCCCGCTGCCAACGAATATGAATATCAATACTCTACAGACGATTCATTTGCTACTTACATTGGCTCGACTACACAGAGCACTGCTATTTCCATTGGAACTTTGGATAACAATACCGTGTATTATTGGCGTGTGAAAGCTACCGATGGGACTCAATTTTCGGATTGGAGTGAAACATGGAGTTTTACCACCGAAAATGATGTCGGTGTCAATTCCTCTTCCTCTTCTTATGTCAGGATTTTTCCAAATCCTGCAAATGATCGTATTGTGACTATCTCACAAGAGCCTATTCAGACTATTTCACTTGTCAATCCACTGGGACAAACCCTCGTCAAAGAGTTTGTCAATGCTGTTTATTATGAATTTAATTCTACGTCATTAGCGCCGGGCATCTATTTTGTAAAGATGAAAACTCCGGATAAGGTGAGAATCGAAAAAGTCATAATTCGTCATTGATTGGCTGTAGCTATAATGAATGTATAGGGTCTGCTGAAAATCACAAAAACATCCTCATTTTATAAATATGTGAGATGGTGATAAATACTCTGTAAGTTAGAAGAGGCAGGTGCTTCTATGGACGAAAACACCCTCTTTGGTAATAAAAGATATGCAGGACTTATTGGAAAAAACGCTTGTTTTTCTTGTGTTTTATTGTCGAAACTTGCGTAATTTATTCTTTTTCATTTGTTTGAGAGTTCTTCGGCAGGCACTACATATAAGGTACATCTCTCCCAAACGGTTTAGTTCAACAGAAAGCACATATTCGGCGAAAATGCCGAAAACGATGCTTAATTGTTAGCGGTTTGTTTTTTATTCTTCATCTTTGTTTTCTATCAATTTTTTCAAATCTTCTTTACTTGGCAAAACAGTTAAATAATTACTTGCAAAAATCTGTTCGTTATTTTCCGGTAAGGTCATTTCTACAAGTGTCTCATTTTTAGTTCGACAAAGTATTATTCCAATACTTTTATTTTCATTTTCTAATTTAACTTTTCTGTCGTAATAGTTTACATACATTTGCATTTGCCCTAAATCTTGATGTGTAATTTCTCCTATTTTCAAGTCTATCAGCACAAAACATTGCAAAATCCGGTTGTAGAAAACCAAATCAATTCTGAAATGTTTGTCGTCAAATGTAAATCTGACTTGTCTCCCAACAAATGTAAATCCTTT
>CAZLTF010000431.1:0-3129 GCA_964562195.1 uncultured Bacteroidales bacterium
CGATCAGCACCTCTTTATGTTTTTTGAGATTGGGGATAATCTCATTTTCCCAGTACGGAATAATTCTGTTTACAGTATCGATAAGAGCCTCAGTGGAAGGTAGATCGGCAGGATTTACGCCGGCATATTTTTTCTCATTGCGAGGGTGACGCGGGTCATCATCGGGAATAGGCGGCGGCGGCGTATCATAGCTTCTACGCCATAGCAGGACTTGCTCCGCTCCTACTTTCTCTGCCATCTCCGCTTTATTGAATCCTTGTAGGTCGCCGTAATGTTTCTCATTGAGTCGCCAAGTGCGATGAACGGGTATCCACATCAGATCCATTTCTTCCATCATATACCACAGTGTTTTAATGGCTCTTTTGAGGTAAGAAGTATAAGCCACTTTAAACTCAAACCCTTTCTCTTTCAACAATTTACCGGCATCAATTGCTTCCTTCACTCCCCTTTCGGTCAGCCCGACATCCGTCCAACCGGTAAAACGATTCTCCTTGTTCCACGTACTTTGCCCGTGTCGGGTCAAAACCAATTTTATCATAATCAATATCTATTTACTTCCAAAAACTCTTTTCAAAATATCATTTACCCTGTCTTTCGGGTTGTTTCTTATCTCTTTTTCTTCATCCGCAATTTTTTTGAACAGACCTTTTAATGCTTGCTTGGTCACGTGATCTGCCAAACTTACATTTACCGTCTTCATCTCCGGCACATACTTGGCTACCTTATTATAGGCTTTTGCCAATGTTGTCCATGATTTTGAGGCAGAGATGCCACCCACGAGCGGTTTATCCAATGACTTTTGGATCTTGGGTTTAAATGCATTTTTCAGCTGTCCCGAAGTCTTGGATTTCAGATATTCCGTTGCCGAATTGTCACCTCCATTCAATATGCCAAATGCATCTTGGATTGTCATTCCGGTAATGGCATTTACAAAAATCGGTTTTGCTTCTTTCACAGCATCTTCTGCTGCACGATTGAGCCTCAGCTCGGCATCATCAATCATTTTGCTAATCCCGACCGCCTTCAAAAGTGGATGATCTTTGTATTTCAATATCTCTTGTGCTTCTTTGGGAAAAGTAATTTTCAACAGTCTATCTTTATAAAAACCACCTTGACGGTGTAATAGACCTACCGCTGTGTCTGTTCCTACTTTAAGCGCCGACTTCAAACCTTTTGCGACCTCTTCTTTGGTCAATGGGATATTGATATTTCCGGCATTTTCTTCAATTGTTTTTAATACATTTTCAGCTACATCACAAGATGAAAAACTCAAAATCACAATACTCAAAATTCCAATTAGTAACTTTCTCATTTCAATATGTTTTTTTCGTGCAAAAGTATAACAAAATTGATTGCAATCAATAAAAAATTCTTACAAACAAGATTGTCTTGACCAACTCTCATACAAATATTACTACGAAAGCATTTTGCAATATATTCAGAACTTTTTGACTTTTGCAAAAAAAAGAAGCCAAGAACCGGGCGATTCTTGACTTTCTTGAAAAAAAGAGTTGAGAAATAGAAGTTTCTTACAATATTTTACTAAAACCGAAATGATAGTTTTCCATAAAAACTTCTTTCGTTATGTAGTGGTAAAGTATTTACTTCGTAACGTGCAAATTCGGGAAACCAGATTTTTTCATCCAAAAGATTATCTGCATAGAAGCCCAATTTGAGGGATGTTTTGTAATCCAAATTAAAAATTCTAAATAGATCAAAACAAATATTCGCCGTAAGTAAATTATAGGCAGAGGCTTTTGGATTAAGCTCTTCAATCTTTTCTTTTTCTCTCTGGTCACGAATATAATTAACTTGTGTAGGCTCACCGAAGTAGGAATCATATATGCCGCCAGAAATTTTCTCACCGGCATACATAATACCTGCCTTCGCCATAGTATTTGGCCAAATTGCTGCATTTTTAATTCCGTTACCACTTTCATTTTCCTGATAGGTAAAATTTGTGAACAAAGAAAGCTTTTGCGTCAAAGCGAATTTCCCTTCAAATTCCAATCCCAAAAAATCAAATTCCCCATCATTATAAAAAGTAGCATAGGTAGCATGTCCGTTGTAAACCCCAACACTATCACTACCCTTAATTTTATTGATCAAATCATACATATGACTTTTATAGACCGTTAGAGAGGTCTGAATCTTTTCATTTTGGAAGAAGACTTGAGCTTCCATTGTATTTATTAACTCGGGACTAAGATTCGGGTTTCCACTATAGAGTGGGTGATATACATTCGTCTCTTGCGGATAAGGGCTTCTGAAGGCAGAGCTATAAAGTGCTTTTACCCCCAATTTATCGCTGAAATGAAAGATAAGCCCAATACGCGGCGAGATATTAACCTTCACATTTTGGATTTTATTTAGTTGTGCACCTCCAATCAGCTTTAGTTTATCAAAGAGTGTATAATCAAATTGGAGGTACGTATTAATTTTGGTGTGCGTTCCATTACTATTGAAGAGCACCCCTTCAAATTTGTTGACATCATACAATCCCCCTAATGTGAAGTGCAAGTTTTCGGCGGGGGTACCCTGCAAAGTAAGCTCTCCCATAATGTTATTGCTTAATGCTTTTTGCTGGTCCGGCAACAGATCTACCATCCCTTGCCATAGATGACCATTGTAGGTGATATTGGCGGATATCGAATAATTCTCACTCAAATCAGATGAATAACCGAGGTCAGTAAAATAATGTTTCATATGCGAAATTTCGTCTCCTGCTTTTTGATCTTTCCATTCCCATTTGATAGGAGGCACAAGCGCAAAAGGGAAGATTTCACCATAACCTGCCAATATTGAAAATTTATGGTAATTGAGATTGAGAAATAGAGAGTTATTGTCTCTTGTCCACCTCTCTTTCTTGTAAGTAGAATGGTTTTCCGGTTTCTCAATCTCACCATCAAATACCCCCCCAAAAGTACTACCGTCATCGTCATACCATCTTCCCCCGAAGTTTACGTTTACATTGTCATTCACTTGAAGCCCCCCTCCAAAATTAACGGACTTGGTATTAAACGAACCATAGTTCATAGTAGCCTGAAAATGTGTCCCGTTCTCTGCTTTTGCAGTAATGATATTGATGACACCTGCATATGCATTTGTACCGTAGAGGACGGAACCGGG
>CAZLTF010000432.1:0-4199 GCA_964562195.1 uncultured Bacteroidales bacterium
CCTCACTCTTCGGACAGCTTTGTAAAACTCTTATCCCGGGACTTATCTGGATAAGTTTCTTTTCCTCTTGTAGCACAACCAAAAGATTGCAAGAAGGAGAAATGTTATTGAAAGAGAATAAAATTACGATCACTCAAAAAAGTAAAGATCTGGACCAATACAGCCTCTCTGATCTGATCAAACAAAAACCGAATAAGAAAATTTTATTTTTGTTTCCTGTCAAACTTTGGTATCATAGTATTTTTGTCAATAAAGGAGAAAAACCGGTGGTATATAGCAATAATCAAGCTCATTATACTCAAGAAAAAATGACACGCTATCTCAAAAGTTTGGGATATTTCAATGGAGAAATAAAAATAAAAGAGCATATCAATAAAAGGAAGAATAAGATTACCGTCGAATATATCGTGATTCCTCATCAAGCTTATTTGGTTCGCAATTATTCATATTCAATAGAAGATTCTGCGATTTCATATCTATTGGAAAAACACAGAGGAAAAAAAATCATAAAAAGCGGAGACAATTACAATGAATATAAGATTGACAAAGAGCGCAACCGAATTGCAAAAATATTAAATAATGAAGGATATTATACATTTACGCGGGATTATGTAAGTTTTAGAGTGGACACGAACCTCAATTCACACCAAGCTGATATACAGGTGATTATCAATAATGATGCCGAAGGCAATAAACATTATCCCTATCATTTTAGAAATTTATCTTTAAGTATAAAAACAAACCCTTACCAGGAGCATTTCACAGATACTTTACGATATTTCTTTAAAAACAAAGAGCGTTTGGTGATGGATTCCATTTCAATCTATTTCAACAAGCCGTTAAAAATAAAACCAAAAGCCATCGCCAAAAATCTCTATTTTCACTCGGGAGATTTGTACAATCTTTCTCATTTAAAAAAGTCAATACAAAGATTAAACAGGCTGACAATTGCCAAACGAATCAATGTTGAGATTAATAATATTGACAGTATAAGACAACTGGATGCTCATATAGATTTTATCAAAAGACCGCTTCACTATTATACGATTGAAGCACAGGGGACAAACCGGGGCGGAGATCTCGGTCTGGGTGCATATATCAATTATAGCAACCGAAATTTATTTAGAAATTCCGAGCTGTTGAATTTAAAAATAAAAGGAGCTTTTGAGTTTCAACATATTATCAATGATAGTCTGGAATTAAACGACAATCTGTTTAAATCCAGCACTATAGAGTGGGGGGCAAATGCTTCAATCTATTTTCCATTTTTGCTCGCTCCTGTCTCACAGACCAGATATTTTCTGATGATCAATCCACAAAGCGTCATAGATTTGGGTTACAATTATCAAAAGAGATTGGATTATCAAAGAACCGTTTCATATCTCACTCTGGGGTATAAATTCGGAACAGGACAAGGATTAAATTGGGGGGTCAATTTATTGGATATCAACTTTGTAAAAGTAGATATTACGGATGATTTTCGCCAACGCTTAGAATTGCAACCGCTGAGAATAAAAGATTTATACACAGATCACTTGATCTTTGCTATGAAATTGAATATGAATTATGGCAAAACTTCCGAAAAAAGAAAACGCAATTCATTTTATTTTCGTTCGGACATCGAAAGCTCAGGCAATCTTCTTCAAGGAATCAGTATGATGATGAATACGAAGGCTGTAAATCAGGAAGAAAACTATAAAACAATCTTCGGAATACGTTTTGCCCAATATCTGAAATGGAGTAATGATTTCAGGTATTATCTTAACATTAACAAAGAAAATAGTTTAGCATTTCGTTCATTCATTGGGATCGGATTTCCTTTGAAAAACTCTTCTTTTTTACCTCTTGAAAGAGCCTATTTTGGTGGAGGAGCCAATGGTATGAGGGCTTGGAAACTTCGTTATCTGGGACCCGGTTCATATGCCGGCAATGACACACGTATCGAAAGTTTCGGAGATCTGATGTTAGAAGGAAATTTTGAATACCGTTTTCCTATCTATCGTTTTTTGTATGGAGCATTGTTTTATGATATAGGAAATATTTGGTTGATCAATGACAACTATACTTATCCCGACGGAGCTTTTTCTTTTCAGAGTTTCTTACCCGAATTGGCAATGGATGCGGGATTTGGGATTCGTTTTGATTTCTCGTATTTTATGTTTCGACTTGACCTCGCCCAAAAAATCAAAGATCCGGCACTTCCCGCCGGCAATCGCTGGGTGTTTGGTTCACAAGAGTGGTTTCGTCCGGTATTGAATTTTGGAATCGGATACCCTTTTTAAAATATCTTGCCTATTTCGTCAATGACAGACGGATCGTTTTCTATTGCCGTCCCGACAACAATAATATCCGCTCCGGCATCGATCACTTCTTGCGCACGTTCTGCACTGTTGATTCCTCCACCGATAATGAGTGGAATGGAAATATGTTTTTTTACCGCCCCAATCATTTTGAGAGAAATCCGGTTGGAAGCTCCACTTCCCCCGTCCATATATATCAACTTCATTCCCAATAATTCTCCTGCCATTGCCGTGGCAATAGCAATACTCTCTTTGTCGTGGGGAATAGGAATCGAATGACTCATATAGGAAGCGGTCGTTTGTTTTCCGCTATCAATCAGCATATAACCGGTGGATAAAACCTCTATTTTATTGGCTTTCAAGATAGGCGCAGCCAAAACATGCTTGCCTATCAGAAGATCGGCATTGCGTCCCGATATCAAAGAAAGAAACAAAATAGCATCTGCATGCGAAGAAATTTGATATGTATCACCCGGAAAAATAATCACCGGAATGTCCGACTTCTCCTTCAAATACCGGATGGTTGATTCAAATGAATTTTTCACTAATATACTCCCTCCCACAAAGAAAAAAGAGACTCTTGATGCTTTGGCACGTGCTATAATGTCATCCAGTTTTTCTTCCGTAGTATCATCCGGATCTATCAAAACTGCAAAATGTTTTCTCTTATCTTGTATCTTCAAATATAGACTCATTAATTGTTTGTTATTTGAGCCGCAAAGATACAATGTTTTCGTGTATTGCAAAACGTAAACAAAAAAATAAAAAAAAACTTTTTTTGAACTGATTTTTTTGCTTTCTTGCAGGCTGAAAGATAGAGGTGTTCATGTTTTATAGAAATATTTTAAAACTTACTGGTTTACTGGTGTTTACACTGGTAACTTTTTCGTCAAGCAGATTGCAGGCTCAGGAGGGATCTCACCTTGTAGCTAACAGGAATGTGCTTTCCATGCACATTTCGGACTTCCTTTATACCGATTTTTTAATGTCTTATGAACATAAAAATCCCAAAAATGAATATGGAATTTACTTTCCATTGGCATATAGTTTTGGCAAAACAGAAAATATTTTCGGACTCAATAGTACTTTCTACACAGGATTTGGAATACATTATTACTTTGCCGATCAGCTTCCTCTATTCTTTTATACCGGTCCGGAAATTCATCTGGGAATGGCTTCCATCAATTATAAAGAGGATCTTGACAAAGAATCCACCTCCGAAGATTTTTTCTATACAAGATTGTTTGTAAATGGAGGATTCAGATATTCTCCGGCAAGAAATTCCAGCATCCTCGTAAAATTGGGTGCCGGAATACAATATGCAGACTATCCTAATGTTACCGTATTCTCCGAAACATTTGACGGTAGAATAATAAAAAATCCACACTATTATAAAGAAAAAGCCATTCGAACGGTCTTTAATTTCAGTATTGGATTTGGCTTAAGTTTTTAACATTGGTACTCCTACAATACCTTCGTTTGATTTATGGGCTTTGAAATTTTGTACCTTTCCGGTATCAATCGAATATCTCAGGTCTGCCGAAAAAACATACAATTGCTTGAATAAGAATGAATTACAGCAATAAAGCACGAGAAAAATCAGCGTTTTCCCCAAACAATCCTGCATGTCTCTTATTCTCAAAGAGGATATTTTCATTCCACAGAAGCACCTCCCTTCTCTGACCAGTGTCAAGTCAAGTATATTAGGACGTATAAGTTGCGGAAAATATGCAGAAGAGCAAAGCTATAAATTTTTCAGCAGACCCTATCTCGGAACTAAAACAGAATGACAAAAGAGTAAGAATTCCAAAATAAAAATCTGCCAACTAAAAAATAATATTAATTTTGCATGCCAAAATCTAATTGTAGATTTCAGTATTTGGATACTTGGTATTTTGA
>CAZLTF010000433.1:0-3145 GCA_964562195.1 uncultured Bacteroidales bacterium
TGCATTTGTTTTCTTCTTGGTATTTATTGCCAAGCTGCATTATCAAATCGGATTTATGCGAGCGCACAAAGTCTGGGGAGTAGTAGCACTCATCGTCGATTTGATTGTATTCAGGGCGATACTCGTACTATTCAGATTGCCTTCTTCCTTGTACAAAACAGACTATTTTAGTCCTACATACTTTGCATATTCGGAAGATTTTTCTTCTCTGGGTGGTTTTTTGTGGACAAGTATCACTTTTTTTGTAATTACAGCCATTTTCTTTCAACATTTTTCATTCAGAAGTTTCAAAAGATTGGAGCAAAAGTTGCGGTATCTATATCTACCTTTGTTTATCATTCTTATTTCGTCTTTGCTATTTTTTATTACTTTCCTCATTCAAAGTTTAATCATCAATTCAGTCATCCCATTTAACCTGCTGGATGTCACAGAGATAAACCATCTAAGCCTGTTTGGATTGATTATTTTCACTTTGTTAATATTTTCATTTGTACTTATTTCCTATCACATTTTATTGTCCATCATTTATTCTTCCAAAAGCGGTCTGGGATTTGTAGGAAAAACAAGTTTATACGTGCTTTTAAGTTATATCGTAAATTGGTATTTTTTGGGATTAAGTCCGATGATACCGGTATTTTTGCTTTTATATTATTGGGGATTTTATATTATTTTGAAAAAGGATTGGTCTAATCAAGGACTGTTGAATAGTTTTTATTTTATATTATTATTCTCGCTTTTTTCCAATTTTATTTTGTATCAAAATATCAGTTATAAGGAGAAAGAAAACAAAAGACTTTTGGCAATCAAGTTGGCATCCGAAAAAGACCCCCTATTGGAGTATAGTTTTCGTCAGATCACAAAACACATTGAAGAAGACAGCCTGCTCATACGAGAGATGAGTTTGTATCCATTTGACAATGAAATGGATAGCAAACGAATCACCAGCCATATCAGCAAGCAATACTTATATGCATTTGAAGAAAAATACGATCTTTTGTTTAGTATCTGTGATGAACGGAGAGATCTGGATATCACCGATGAGGGCATCATCATCAATTGTCAATATTACTTTGATAGCGTTGCCGCTAATTATGGTGTTCCTACACAGTCACCCAATCTATGGTTTATTGATTTTGGATTTTCGGAAAGCAATTATCAAGGGGTCATAGAGTTGAAAGACTTGCAGGGCAATCCGGTGAAGATTTTTGTTGAATTATTTCCCAAATACGTTTCCGGCGGATTGGGCTATCCGGAACTGTTGAGGGAGGAACAAAATGCCCGGTTTTCAGAGATTTACAACTATTCTTGGGCAAGATATGAAGGAAGAAAATTAGTGCATCATTCGGGCAAATATTTTTATCCCATTCAGCTTTCCAAATTGGGAAAACTCGATGACAAAGAGCAATTGGTAGATATGGATGGTTATACACACCTTATTTATCCTTTGGGAGACAAACTTCATATCGTCATCAGCAGCCGCTCTGCCGAGTTGCTCAGTATTCTTTCACTTTTTTCTTATTTCTTTATTTTTTATAGCATCTTCGGACTCCTGCTGTATTTTATTTTGTCCCGTAGAAATGCTGGCGAAGAAGGAAAAACAAGCTTTGGAAAAAACCTACAAATCTTATTTATCACATTGATTATAAGCTCATTGTTTATCACAGCCATCAGCTCGATAATATTTATCCAAAATCTCAACAACGAAAAAAATATCGACGGTTTGAGTGAGAAAGCACATTCGGTATTGATCGAGCTAGAACACAAATTGGCAAACGAGGAAGTATTGAACGAAGAGTGGAACAATTATCTTTCTTCTCTACTATACAAGTTTTCTTTGGTATTTTTCTCCGACATCAATTTATATGACATTAGCGGAAACCTGCTGGTAAGCTCACGACCCGAGATTTTTGCCAAAGCACTGGTATCAGACCATATGAATCCCGCTTCTTATTATGCTCTGAAAGAGCAAAAACGCTCACTATATATTCAAGAGGAAAGCATCGGAGAGTACAAATTCCTTTCCGCTTATTTGCCTCTTCGCAACAAAAACAACGAACAAATCGCCTATCTCAACCTGCCATATTTTGCAAAGCAAGATGAAATGGCAAAAGAAATTTCGGGATTTGTCGCCTCTCTTATCAATATCTATGTGATTTTGATAGCATTGAGTATTGTAGCAACCTTGCTTTTGGCAAATTATATTTCCAAACCCATACGAATGTTAAACAACAGGCTGGAAAAATTGAGATTAGGCAAGGAAAATGAAAAGATATTATGGAAACGGCAAGACGAAATCGGAAAACTGGTAACCGCCTACAATCAGATGGTCGATGAGCTTGAAGAGAGTGCAAGACTTCTGGCAGACAGCGAGCGCGAAAGTGCATGGAAAGATGTGGCACGTCAAGTAGCCCACGAAATAAAAAATCCGCTCACACCGATGAAATTAAGCGTGCAATTTTTGCAAAAAGCTTGGAAAGAAAACCTGCCCGACTGGGAGGAACGTTTGCAACGCTTTACCGAAACTCTCATCCAACAAATTGACACCCTCGAAAAAATCGCTTCCGAATTTTCCGAATTTGCAGTAATGCCTACGGCACAAAAAAGCGAGATGAACCTGACAGAAGTCATTCAACATTCCATTCAACTTTTTCGCTCCAATGCAAACGTAAAACTCTCTTTTGACTTTTCCCCCGATGAATCATTTATTATTTTTGCCGATGAAAACCAATTTAACCGTGTATTCACCAATCTTATCAAAAATGCCATTCAAGCCATCCCTCCCGAACGTGATGGAAAAGTCAATATCCGCCTTCGCAAAAACACGAAAAAAATTATCATCACCGTTGAAGACAACGGAAAAGGAATCAGCGAAGAACAAGGGAAAAAAATATTCCAACCCAATTTTACCACCAAAACCCGTGGAATGGGAATTGGACTCTCAATGACACGAAGCATCATCCGCAATCAAAACGGCAAGATATATTTTGAATCAAAAGTGAATACCGGAACAAAATTCATCATCGAACTCCCTTTATCATAACCACTTACAAAGCAACAGCTCAAATAAAAAAGAAATTTTGATACATTCAAAATTTTATACCTTTGCCAAAATTTAAAAAGTATCGCAATGGCTAATAATGATGAT
>CAZLTF010000434.1:0-2936 GCA_964562195.1 uncultured Bacteroidales bacterium
GATCGGGAAAAAGAATTGACAAGTCGTGTTTCCGCTCGATTTATAGCCATCAAATTATTTGAAAAAGATGAAGAGATAAAAAAGTTGCTCCGCAATAAAGTACAATCCTGCGACAAAATCCTAAAAGTCTCCCAACATCAAATCCGGAAATTGGAAAACCATCTGCAAGAAGACTCTTCGACCTTGATCACCAACGCAAGATACGGTTTTATTTCAGGCGCATTGAAAGAGACTTTTCAAGCCAATGAATTTTCACGCAAAGAAAAAACCGACACGGAAATCATCGACACCTTCCTGACACATAAGATCTTTGGTTTTCCGATATTGCTATTTTTTCTATGGCTTATGTTTACTGCTACTTTTCGTCTGGGCAATTATCCGATGCTTTGGTTAGATACTATCATCCAATCATTTGGCAATCTTGCCGGACACTTTTTACCCGGAGGGGTGATCCGGGATATGCTGGTGGACGGAGTGATCGCGGGAGTCGGTGGCGTACTTGTATTTTTGCCCAATATTCTGATTTTATTTTTCTTTATTTCATTTATGGAAGATACGGGTTATATGGCACGGGCAGCCTTCATTATGGACCGTTCGATGCACAAAATCGGCTTGCACGGCAAATCATTTATTCCGATGATAATGGGCTTTGGCTGCAATGTACCGGCGATCATGTCCACGCGTACTTTACGCAACCGCAATGAACGACTATTGACCATTCTGATCAATCCGTTTATGTCTTGTAGCGCACGACTGCCGGTATATATTTTGATTATTTCCGCCTTTTTCAAAGGAAAAGAAACGATGATGCTGGCATTGATTTATCTCATTGGTATTGGTTTTGCGGTCTTCTTTGCCATTTTATTCAAAAAAACACTATTTAAGCATTCCGAGACTCCATTTGTAATGGAATTGCCACCATATCGTATGCCTTCGCTCCGTTCCACACTCACACATATGTGGCACAAAGGACAACAATATCTCAAAAAAATGGGAGGTTTGATATTGATTGCTTCCATTGTTATTTGGGCTTTGGGGTATTTTCCCCGCAGCGTGCAAATGCAAGAAAAATACCAAAACAAGCGATCACTCGTTCTTCAAAATAAAACGCTTGATTCAACGACTATCCATCAGAAAATTCGACAAATTGACCTTCAAGAGCAAAATGAACAACAAGCCCGTTCCTACATCGGTCAGCTTGGCAAAATAGTACAACCGATGATGTCTCCACTGGGATTTGACTGGCGAATGAGTGTAAGTCTGCTGTCGGGGGTGGTTGCCAAAGAGGTTGTCGTCAGCACCATGGGAGTCCTCTATCAGGCGGATGCTGAAAATGACAATTTGGAACGCTCTCTACAAAATGCAAGCTTTGCCGGTGGTAAACGGCAAGGAGAAAAAATCTTTGATCCGGTCACGGCTTTTGCATTTTTGATGTTCGTACTACTCTACTTCCCTTGTGTCTCGGTTTTTGCAGCGGTTCGCTCCGAAACAGGCTCTTGGAAATGGCCTGTTTTCTTAGTGTTCTATACGACCCTGACCGCTTGGACGGTTTCCTTTCTGGTATATCAGATCGGACACTGGATCGGATAGTCAATGTATAAAAATTAAATCCATTTTTTTTATACCCTTAGATTCGCAAGTATCTACTACTGCAAGTGAACATTAAGTCACAAGCAAACGTTTACTGTAGAAAGATATTTATGACATTCAAAAAATTAGGGGTTACTCCCCTTCTATTAAAAGCCCTATCAGACAAAAACTATGCTACTCCCACACCTATTCAAGAGCAAGCCATCCCGTTGATTCTTCAAAAGAATGACATTTTGGGCAGCGCCCAAACCGGAACAGGCAAAACCGCCGCCTTCGCAATCCCGATTATTCAGTTGATTCACGAAATGAACTTTCGTACCCACCGAAAACCTGTGATCAAAGCGCTTATCGTTACTCCAACACGGGAGTTGGCAATACAAATCGAGGAAAACATCCGTGAATACAGCAAATATACAAAAGTAAAATATGCCGTTATCTTCGGAGGCGTAAAACAAAGCACACAAACCGGAAGACTCAAAAACGGAGTCGATATTCTGGTAGCAACTCCGGGACGATTACTGGATCTGGTCTCACAAGACATCGTAAACCTCCGGAATGTACAATTCTTGGTTTTAGACGAGGCAGACCGTATGTTGGATATGGGATTTATTCACGACGTCAAAAGAATCCTTCGCATACTTCCACGCAAAAGACAATCCCTGTTTTTCTCGGCAACACTACCACAAGAAATTGTAGAATTATCAAGAAGTATTCTCGACCATCCCCGCAAAGTAGAAGTAAGCCCGGTTTCATCTACCGCCGAAACCGTTCAACAATATGTTTATTACACCAATAAAGCCGACAAGAAGTCCCTCCTTTTGCATATCTTGAAAAATCCGGATTTGGACCAAGTATTGCTTTTCTCCCGTACAAAACACGGAGCGGACAAAATTGCAAAAATGTTGAAAAAGAAAGGAATAAAAGCCGAAGCAATTCATGGGGACAAAGCCCAAAACCGCAGGCAAAAAGTACTTAAGGAATTCAAAGCAGCTTCTATCCGGATATTGGTCGCTACGGATATTGCGGCACGCGGTATTGATATTGACAAATTGCGTTATGTGATCAATTTTGACATTCCCAATGTAGCAGAAGATTACGTCCATCGAATCGGACGTTCGGGAAGAGCAGGTGAAGAAGGCATTGCCATCTCGCTATGCGAACCCGAAGAGAACATTTACATCCGAAATATTGAGAAATTGATAAAACAAAAAATCAATATTCAAAAAAATCACCCCTTCCCACAAACCGACAAACCGATGAATGCCGCCAAAAAAAAAGAATGGGAAAAAGAAAAACAAAGACGAAAACAAGAATTTTTTGCCAACCGCAAAAAGCGAAGAAAAAAT
>CAZLTF010000435.1:0-2439 GCA_964562195.1 uncultured Bacteroidales bacterium
TATTGGTGTTTTGATTGATGATCTGATTACCAAAGGTGTGGACGAACCGTATCGAATGTTCACTTCACGTGCCGAATATAGGATATTGCTACGACAAAATAATGCCGACCTGAGACTTACTGCACGTGCTTTTCACTTAGGACTGGCTTCATATGAAAGACTGGATATGGTCAACCGGAAGTTGGATGGTATAGACCGTTTGGTCAAATATATACGTCAGACAAGCATCGCTCCCGAAGATATCAATGACTTGCTCAAAGAAAAAAACACTACTTTACTTCCTCAAAAAATGAAACTCGAAAAAGTTCTGTTGCGTCCGCAAATCAGATTAATGGAAATAATCAAACATTTGAATGAATTGCAAGAGTTTGTCGGCTTTCTCGAAGCAGATATTTACGACGATGTGATCTTAGAAGCCGAAATACAATTAAAATATGGTAGATATTTAGAAAAAGAGAAAGATCTTGCCGACAAAATGGGAAACTTGGAACATCTACCATTGCCCGAAGAGATAGACTATTACGCTTTTGAATCCCTATCTTACGAAGCGCGTGAAAAATTGTCCAAAATCAAACCGCGAACGTTAGGACAGGCAGCTCGTATTTCAGGAGTTTCTCCGGCGGATATTTCGGTTTTGACAGTATTTCTGGGCAGGTAGTTGATATTTGACTTTTGGATTTTGTATATGTTCCACGTGGAACAAAAATGCTAATAAATTGAATAACAAGATATAAATCAAATGGAAAATATGGATTTCAATAAAAATAATCTTGGAGAATGGAATAAAGTAAATGCAAATTCACTGATGGGTAATCTCGGAATTGAATATCTGAAAGTAGAAGCGGGATATGTCGTAGGCAGAATGCCGGTCGATCATCGAACCAAACAACCTTTCGGTCAATTGCACGGCGGCGCCACCTTAGCCTTGATCGAAACTATGGCAGGAGTAGGGTCTTCCTTTATTATCGACTTGGAACACTTCGAACCTCGTGGGATCAATATTTCGGCAAATCTCCTACGTTCCGTCGAAGAAGGATTTGTGTATTGTCACGGTACGATCATTAATAAAGGTGAACGCTCCCACCTCTGGAAATTTGAAGTCAAAGATGATGAAGATAATCTTATTGCTTACGCCCAATTTACCGTTGTTGTCGTAGCAAAAAAATAAATATTTCTCTTCAGATCTTTTTTTTAAATATTTCAAAAAAATCAAAAAAATGATCAATACAAAAAACCAAACCTTGAATGAGAAATGATGCAGGCTAAAACAGAATTGCAAAATATTCATCAAAAATTAATTACAGAAAAAACGCCTTTTGTGATTTATAAATTACCGGGAGCGAATTATCTTCTACTCGAAATCGGTCAACAATCAGGTTTAAGCGAATTTACAGATTGGAAAGAGATTTGGAAGAGAGAAGGTTTTGTAATAGCTCCTTTTCATCGGAAAACAGGAAAAAAACAGTTTATTTTATATCCAATCCGGCGGGTAAAATTTGAGCTTGATTTCTTGCCGGTTAGCTCTTCTGGGAAACCCGCTTATAATACTGATATTCAATCTATTACGGACATATATGCGCAACAAATCGACAGATATAAATCGACATTTTCGAGGGATTTTAAGAAGGCTATACTTTCAAAAATCATTGAAATCAAGACAGAGGGCTTAAATATCTTAGAATATTTCATAAAAATTGCCAAAAATTATCCGGATGCCTTCGTCTATTACTTCGAGTCAGCAGAGACCGGTACTTGGCTGGGAGCAAGCCCCGAAACTCTAATTTCTTCCCAAAAAGGAAAAATTGAATTGATGTCCCTTGCCGGAACTTCCAAAACCGGAACTTGGACACAAAAAGAAATCGAAGAACAAAAATATGTTACAGAATATATTCTTGAAAAATTGATAAAATTTGATGTAAAAGACTTTTTTCAATCCAAAACAAAAAACCTTAAAGCCGGGAACATTTTTCATTTGATGACAAAATTTACTTTTGATTCCAAACAAATTAATTCTCATTTGCATCAATTTATCAATGAACTTCATCCGACACCGGCAGTCTGTGGTTTGCCCCAAAAAGAGGCACTAAATTTGATATTAACAAGCGAAAATCATAATCGTGAATATTATACCGGATTTTTAGGCCCATATCAAGATCCCAATAATTTTCATTTTTTTGTAAATTTACGCTGTTTGAAAAGGGTAGGAGAGAAGCTGCATATTTTTGTAGGCGGCGGGATCACCAAAGATTCCAAAGCAGCTGCCGAATGGGATGAAACAGAACAAAAAGCACGAACATTATTGCGCTTTTTGTAGTATCAATAGGAGAGAGGTTTAAGGCTCTCTACACAATAAATTCCGTCATTCAAGACGAAAGTTAAGAAAACAAAGAAATCAATTCCCCAATATATAAGGTACATCTCTCCCAAACGGTTTAGTTC
>CAZLTF010000436.1:0-8752 GCA_964562195.1 uncultured Bacteroidales bacterium
GCCGGAAATTTGTCCCGAGATAATCTGTGCCGGAAAGATATTGATATTTGAATCTTTTTCAAAGAATGCCAAATCCTCTGTAAGACTTGGAAAATTGAGCATAGCGGTTCTCAATTTGGCATTTTCCTTTTGCAGCTGCTGATTTTCTTTTTTTAAAGTGAAATAGCTTTGCACATTGCTCAATGCAGAATAATAGCCGCCGGTAATAGCATTTGCAGAATTGATAAATGCGGCTTTTTGGTAGCGGTTGTTCATCAGCATCACAAATGCTACCATCTCCATCGATAGAAACAAGAAAAATAGATGATACCTGATTATTATTTTGAGCAATCGCTGCATACTTGCAATAAATTATTAATTTTTTTGCAAAGGTACGGATAATTGTACAAGCCTGATTTTAATTTATTAACAAGAAAAAATAATTTTTAAAATTTAAAAGCATAGGCGACATACGGAATAATCGGAAACAGGCTAATCTGTATAATTTTCTTTTGTCCTGTTTCGCGGTCTATGCCGGGATACATAAAGGTGGGATTCAGACGATTGTAGGCGTTGTATGCTCCTACTTTCCATATTCTTTTTCCCCATTTTGTTTTTTTGTGAAAATTTATCCCGAAGTCAAGACGATGATAAACGGGCAAACGAAAATTATTGGGATTTTCATAATAATATACAAAATCGTTGAAGAAATTATTTTCGGGATTTAAATATTGTTGGGTATAAAGAGTGGAAGGATAGCCGCTTCCCAAAACCCAAACAAGCCCCAAATCAATATTTTCGACAGCTTGAAAATGAAATGCCAGACTAAGATCGTGTCGCCTGTCATATTGGTATGGAAAAATAGCACCGAAGTTCAAAGGATCTTTTCCGTTAAATTGGCGATTTGCCCAAGCCAAAGTATAACCGACCCAGCCGGACACTTTGCCGAGATTTTTCTTCGCCATAATTTCTATTCCATAAGCCCATCCTTTGCCGGTCGTGATCATATCTTGCCAATCTTGAAAAGAAAACAATTTAAAATAGCTGGCGCCTTCCTTAAAACTGATAACATTTTGCAATTCTTTGTAATATGCCTCGATACTAAACTCCCAATTATCCTCATAATTGTAGAAAACTCCCGCTGCATATTGTGTGGCTTCCATCGGTTTGGTTCTGTCTGTCACGGGTACCCAAATATCCGTCGGCAAACTAAAAGTGGAATTTGTCAAAAGGTGGATATACTGTGTCATCGTAGCATAAGATGCTTTGAGTGAAAGATTCTCATTGATTAAGTATCTCGCCGAAATGCGAGCCTGCAAAGATCTATAAAAATTACCTTTCACGTGAAATCCCGATGCATGCAAGCCTACGTTCATCTTCAAGAGATTGGTAATACTAAAATCATCTTCAAGATATGCATCCAATTCATGCGCATAAATATTATTGAACATCCGCATCACAGTAGTGTCCTGATCATATTCTTGAAATTGTAAAGTAGAGATACCGGGAACAAAGGTGTGATACGTCTCGCTTGCACCGAAGCGAATATAATGTTTGGGATGTGGATTATAATCAAAATCGATGGTCGCCGCTACATCTTCGATATGCGATGTCAATTCGGAAACAAATTTCATGGTACTGTTTTGCCAAGAAGATTCAAAAGAAGAAAGAATCATATTTTTATATCTTGAATAGGAGGCTCTTACATTCATAAATAATTTCTTATTGATGATATAATTATACCTCGTCACGAAAGTTGCATTTCCCCAGTTGAAATTAAATTTCATCTTTCCCATCTTTTCTTTGCTCGTGAAATATGCTTTATCTTTCCCAAAATAACCACTTACATAAAGCCGGCTTTTATTAGAAAATTTATAATTGAATTTAGCATTCATATCATAAAAATAATATCCGGCATTTAGTCTTTGTAGTCCATTTTTAATTCCTATTGCCATGATAAACGGTTGCATCAAAATATCAATATAGGTACGTCGCGCAGAGATAATAAAAGAAGCAGTATCTTTTTTGATAGGTCCTTCGACGGTAATCTTGGAGGCGATGATACCGATCGAACCTTCGCCATGCGTTTTTTTCATATTTCCTTCTTTCATACGCACATCCAACACAGATGACAATCTTCCTCCATAGCGCGCGGGGAAGCCTCCTTTGATTAGTTTTACCGTATTGATCGCATCTCCATGAAACACGGAGAAAAACCCGAATAAATGATTAACATTATACACGGGGACTCCGTCCAAAAGTACAAGATTTTCGTCCGGACCTCCGCCTCTCACGTAGATGCCGCTACTCCCTTCGGTACCTGATTGCACTCCCGGCAACAATTGTACCGCCTTGATGATATCTACCTCTCCCATCAATACCGGAAGGGATTTTACCATCTTTACCGGCACTTGTGTGAGACTCATCTGTGAGTCCTCTATTTTCTCTTTGATCCTCGAATCGCTAATGACGACTTCCTTCAAAACGATGTCTCTTGTCAATCTGACACGGATACTCGTGTCTCCTGTCAAATTGAAATTTATGGTCACCGTTTTGTACCCTACATACGAAAAACGCAATTGTACCTCACCGGCATTTTGTGTCAAACTATAATATCCATAATCGTTGGTGATCGTACCTTGCAAAGTATTTTTGTTGAAAATATTGGCTCCTATTAGCTTTTCGCCACTCATTTCCTCCTCTACATATCCATTGATTGTAAAATGTTGAGCAAATCCGGATATGGAGATGAGTAAACCGAATATTACGATGATATTTTTCATAATTAGTTCTTTTGGGAATGATCAAAAATAATTTGCTCTCTCAATGTATCGGCGGAGATGCCTGTAAAAATCCCGATACCTCCTTCGATATTGCTATATATCTGAATGGGCGTGTTAAAAGGATTTCCAAAATTTGTCCCATTTTCATAGTATTTACTCAGAGAGGTCTTGAAATGAATATATTCTTTCGAAACGCTATTCAATACGGCAACCAGATTGACAGTGTCAATATTATTTTGTTCAGAACCATAACGACTAAGAAAAAAATTGGTACTTTCCGTATGCTCCTCTGTCGAATTGACGGTGATGTAAAAGCCTCCGTATAAGTCTTCGGAAGAGGTGATATTGCCACCTTCCAAATGATCTCCGACATTCAAATTTGATTCATACGATTGTTCTTCACCGTTATCATCAATAAAGACCAAACTTTCAAAAAGGCTAAAAATAAGCATGTCGCTTCCCTGCGGACAGTGATATGTTACCTCTCCTTTGTAATAATGAGTGTTGTTTTGTGTGTTGATGTACGAAAATTCAATATTTTCCATTTCGGCAATCGCCGGAACTTGCGTTTTGGCTCTTACTCCCTCCATCTGATCCGCTTTGATCCTTATCTCATATTCATGTCCTGATTCGGGAAAGTCTTCCGCAATAAAAAAACCATTTTTGGTATATCGTAGCTTTTCTGCAAATACACCGTCCTTATACAATTTCACATCCGCATTTCTTAAAAAAATCTTGTTGGTGTCCAAAGGTCCATGATCGGATTGGTTTTTATAAAATGTATATATTTCGGTCGAAATACTACTGAAAGACCGGCTTACCCTTACCCGCAAAGTATCATTGGCTATCAGATAAGCATGCACGACGATCAAAGGATTGTCGGGAATCTCTATTTTTACCGGTTTGGTACAATAGCTGAGACTCACTATTATGAACAGGATGATCAAAATCTTTCTCATAGAATTGTTTTTGATAAAGACTTCATATATTTATTTTGGTTGTCTGTACACTTTCTTTTGGAGAAGATGGCGGCTATATTTGTATATTTAGGGACATTGACAAATGATCTGTTTCTGCTTCGCAATTTCAATTTCAAATAATTTGGCAATGATTAGATGAATAATATTACTTTTGTAAAAAATAAATTATGTTTTACAAACAGCCGTTGGCAGAATTGTTGCGTCCGCAAAATCTGGATGAATACATCGGGCAAAAACATTTGACAGGGACAGAAAGTTTTTTGCGCAGGGCAATTGAAAATGGACAGATCCCTTCTATGATATTGTGGGGACCTCCCGGCACAGGCAAGACTACTTTGGCAAGACTTATAGCAAAACATTTGGCAAAGCCTTTTCATCAATTGAGTGCAATCAACTCAGGCGTAAAAGACGTGAGAGAGGCTATCAAGAAAGCGGAGCTTTCCGGCGGAGCCATACTTTTTATTGATGAGATTCACCGTTTCAGCAAATCCCAACAAGATTCACTTCTCGCCTCCGTCGAAAAAGGGGTTATCACCCTAATCGGTGCCACTACCGAAAATCCATCTTTTGAGGTTATCTCTCCTTTGCTTTCCCGTTCGCAAGTGTATATCCTGAAAGCTTTTGACGAAAAAGAAATGAATCTGTTTTTGGAAAAAGGAAGACAATTTCTCGAAAAAGATTTAAAATGCAAAATCATAATCCGGGAGAAAGCCGCACTAATGAAAATCTCGGGCGGAGATGGTCGCAAACTACTCAATGCGCTGGATCTGGTCGTTCGGAATATCGCAGGAGATCATAAAATCATTACGGATCAAGAAGTAACGAAAATTATTCAAAACAATCTTGCCGTATATGACAAGGGAGGAGAAATGCATTATGATGTTATTTCGGCTTTTATAAAGTCTCTTCGCGGAAGTGACCCCAATGCTGCAATATATTGGTTGGCGCGAATGATAGATGCCGGAGAAGACCCCAAATTCATCGCTCGTAGAATGCTTATCTTGGCCTCCGAAGACATAGGCAATGCCAATCCGACGGCTCTCGTGATGGCAAATGCTACCTTTGATGCGGTTTCCAAAATCGGATTTCCCGAAAGTCGTATCATCTTATCACAAACCGCTATCTATCTGGCAACTTCACCCAAAAGCAATGCTTCTTATCTGGCGATTGACGAAGCCCTTTCTTTTGTTCGCAAAACCGGAAATCTAAGCGTCCCCCTCTCCCTTCGCAATGCACCAAGCCGGTTGATGAAAGATATGAACTACGGTAAAGACTACAAATATGCGCATCAGTATGAAAACAATTTTGTAAACATAGAATTTTTACCCCAATCCATCTCCGGAAAGAAATTTTTTAAACCCGGAAATAATGCACGCGAAAATTCAATGCGAGAATTTCTTAAAAATCGATGGAAAGATAAATATCAATATTAGCAGATAAACCCGTCAGAGAACAGGGAATTTTCATAACAAAATGTTGTTTGGGATGAGATCCATTTTTTATACCTCAATATAGTGATTAAGACAAAATATCAATGTTTTCATCAAAAATTAATTTCAAAGTCATTCTTGTGTTTGTTGTGAACAGGAGTTTTTTCCCCGGATTTGTTTTTTCCTATCCGGAAAATTGAAATATTCATAACACTATTGGAAAATCGCAGCTTCTACTCTTGAAGGTTGAATAATATTGTCCTATATTTTCTTTGCGAGCATTTCGAGCATCCGGTTTACGGTTGCCGGCAGATCAAATTTAGGCTGCCAATTCCATTCTGCACGGGCAGCAGAATCATCCAACGAATTGGGCCAGCTGTTGGCAATCGCTTGTTTTACAGGATCGACATCATAGCGAATCGTAAATTCCGGGATGTGTTTTTGTATCTCTTTTGCCAAAATTTCGGGCGTAAAACTCATTGACGTTACATTAAAGCAATTGCGATGGATAAGTTTTTGGGGATCTGCTTCCATAATTTGAATCATCGCATCGAGGGCATCCCGCATATACATCATATCCAATGAAGTATCCGGTGACAATGGGCAGGTATAAGATTTTTCTTGGAGCGCCGCATAAAAAATTTCAACTGCATAGTCTGTCGTTCCCCCTCCGGGTAATGTTTTGTAAGAAATCAGTCCCGGAAAACGAAGCCCTCTCGTATCTATTCCAAATCTTTTGTGATAATAATCACTCAGCAATTCACCTGTCACTTTGGTAACGCCATACATTGTCTGCGGACGTTGAACCGTATCTTGAGGAGTCATATCTTTGGGTGTACTGGGACCAAAAGCCCCGATAGAACTTGGAAAAAACACAGCACAAGCATTTTCCCTCGCCACTTCCAAGACATTATGAAGTCCCTGAATACCAATTTCCCAAGCCAAGAGTGGAAGCTCTTCTGCTTTGGCAGAAAGCAATGCCGCTAAATTGTAGATCGTATCAATATTGTATTTTTGGACAGTCTCGGATATTCTTTTTTTATCCAAAACATTTATTTTTTCATAATACCGGTCTGACTCTTCTCTATCTCTAACATCGGATGAAATCACATTTTCAACACCATAACTACCACGAAGTCTTTCAATAAGCTCAGAGCCAATCTGCCCTTTGGAGCCTATGACAAGTATTTTTTTCATCATCGATACGATTTTTATTTATCAAATATTACGAGGCTGCAAAAATATAGTTTTCTTCGGATAAAATGGTTTTTTTAATGAAAATTTGCTTGTTTTTTTGTCAGAACTATGATTGTTGATATCACACAATTATATAAATCTAATATTCAAGTTGATACATCCGTAAATGCTTATTTAGATGCAATAAAAATTTTAAAAATATTTTTAGGAAAGCATAATTGATATACATTTGCAGGTTTAAAAAAATAGTTGAGATCGTAAATTTGCACATAATAAAAGAAAAATAAAAATGGCAATAAAAGAAAATGAAATGAATGAAGTAGAACATATAGTGGTTCGCTTCACAGGGGATTCCGGAGACGGAATGCAGTTGGTTGGGAATTTATTCTCTGATTCTACGGCATTTGCCGGAAATGATTTTGCAACTTTCCCTGATTATCCTTCTGAGATTCGTGCTCCACAAGGAACTGTAGCAGGAGTTTCCGGTTTCCAGATTCATTTTGGACACCGTCAGATTTTTACATCGGGAGATTTGGCGGATGTATTGGTAACAATGAATCCTGCTCCTCTCAAGAAGAATCTTAGCTCCGTAAAACCGGGAGCTACTATTATTGTTGATGTTGATGCATTTACCGAAAAAGCGCTCAAGAGAGCTGGGTATGAATCCAATCCATTGACAGATGGTTCTCTGGAAGGCTTCAATGTCGTAGAAGCACCAATCACCTCTGCTACCGAAAATACAGTAGTAGAAATGGGTATCGAAAAGAAAATGGCTTCCAAATTTAGAAATGTTTTTGCACTAGGAATCGTTTTTTATATCTTCAATCGTGACTATGCCACAGCAGACGATTTCTTTGCAAAGAAATTTGCCAAAAAACCACAATTGGTCGAAGCAAACAAAAAAGTGCTTAGAGTGGGCGCAAATTATGCCGATACCATCGAAGTCTTGAATTCGCACCGGATCAATATGGAAGCGGCAGAATTGACAAAAGGAAGATATCGCAATATTGTAGGTAACACCGCTACCGCTTGGGGATTGCTTGCTGCTATGGAACGCTCGGGAAGACCTATGTATCTCGGTTCTTATCCTATTACCCCTGCTACTTCCATCTTGGAAGAATTGGCAAAATGGAAATCATTGGGAGTGAAAACATTTCAAGCCGAAGATGAGATTGCGGGAATCGTTTCAAGTATCGGATCAAGTTTTGCCGGTGCTTATGCGGTTACAACTACCTCCGGTCCGGGATTGGCTCTCAAATCCGAAGCTATCGGATTGGCGGTAATCACCGAATTACCATTGGTAATCGTGGATGTACAACGCGGAGGTCCTTCTACCGGTCTCCCTACCAAAACCGAACAATCAGACCTATTGCAAGCAATGTGGGGACGCAACGGTGAATCTCCCGTCGTCGTATTGGCTGCCAATTCTCCTTCGGATAGTTTCTATATGGCTTTTGAAGCGGCACGCATCGCTATGGAACATATGACTCCTGTGATTTTGTTGACAGACGGTTATATCGGCAACGGTTCGGAAGTGTTTAGAATTCCAAAAGTGGCAGACCTGCCCAAAATTAATCCGCCGATCGCAAAACCCAATGATGCCGACTACAAACCTTATGCGAGAGACGAAAAACTCGTTAGAAAATGGGCTATCCCCGGAACACAAGGATTGGAACATCGAATCGGAGGATTGGAAAAATCGGATATCGTTGGAAATGTATCTTATGAAGCTCTAAATCACCAACGTATGACCGAACTTAGAGAACAAAAGGTGCTCAATGTCGCTAATTATATTCCGGAACAACAAGTGTATGGAGACCAAGAAGGTGATCTGCTGGTAGTAAACTGGGGAAGTACCTACGGCGCTTCTCACGAAGCTGTTGATGATCTAAGAAAAGAAGGATACAAAGTCGGAATGGCAAATATTAATTATATCCACCCATTCCCCAAAAATTTAGAATCCATCTTGGGAAAATACAAAAATATTATTGTACCTGAATTAAATCTGGGACAATTGGTGAAAGTTTTGAAAACGGAATTCCCTCAATTTACTTACAATAAGTATAATAAGGTACAAGGTGTTCCTTTTACAAAATCAGAATTAGAAAAAGTATTTAAAAATCTTCTTTAATAAAATATTATGTCAGAAAATAAAATACAAGTGAACGAAGTTAGTTTTACTAAAAAAGATGTGACTACCGACCAAATGGTAAAATGGTGTCCGGGTTGTGGAGACCACGCAATCTTAAATTCATTTTTGAAAGTGCTGCCTCAGTTGGGAAAAAAGAAAGAAGATTTATATGGGCATGATGTTAAAAATCAAATGTGGGTTGAAACTTTGAGGAGAGGAAAAGATTGCATTGAAAAGTCAAAATATATTTCT
>CAZLTF010000437.1:0-3521 GCA_964562195.1 uncultured Bacteroidales bacterium
TATCGGCAAATAAAAATATTCTTGGCATAATAAAAAAATGTAAATTTGCAGACTGTTTAGATATGGTGTTTAGGAAATAAATAAATTTTGAATGTGATGAAAAATATAGATTGGGCAAATTTGCCATTTGGTTATTACAAAACAAATTACAATGTACGTTGCTATTATCGTGATGGAAAATGGGGGGAAATAGAGGTTTCCGATTCCGAATACATAAATATTCATATGGCGGCTACCGCTTTGCATTATGGGCAAGAAGCCTTTGAAGGCTTAAAGGTTTTCAGGGGTAAAGATGAGAAAATCAGAGTCTTTCGTTGGGAAGAGAATGCCAAACGAATGCAAAATTCGGCGCGTGGAATTATGATGGCAGAGCCTCCGTCCGATTTGTTTCTCGAGATGCTTCGCAAGGTAGTACAATTGAATGAAGAATATGTCCCGCCAGCCGGACTGGGAGCGGCTTTGTATGTTCGTCCATTGTTGATTGGTAGCGGACCGCAAGTCGGTGTAAAACCTGCGGATGAATATCTGTTTATGATGTTTGTAGGTCCCGTAGGACCTTACTTCAAAGAAGGTTTCAATCCGGTGGATGTACAAATTATCAAAGATTTTGATCGTGCTGCCCCGCGAGGTACAGGACATATCAAAGTAGGAGGCAATTATGCAGCCGGAATGCTCTCTTCGGAAAGAGCACACCAAGAAGGTTTCGCAACGGTATTGTTTTTGGACGCCGTCCAAAAGAAATACATTGACGAAGCCGGTCCTGCCAATTTCTTTGCTATCAAAGACAATACATATATCACCCCTAAATCAAATAGCATCCTACCCTCGATTACCAATATGAGCTTGCGTGTCTTAGCCGAAGATATGGGGTTGAAAGTAGAACAAAGGCAAGTCGCACTGTCAGAATTGGCTGAATTTGAGGAGGTTGGAGCATGTGGAACGGCAGCCGTGATCTCTCCGATCAAACGCATCGTAGAACGCGAATCCGGAAAAACCTATTCCTATTGTCAAGATGGAAAACCCGGTAAGATTTCTACACAACTGTACAATACTTTAAAAGGAATACAAGAAGGAGAGCTTGAAGATATACACAACTGGAATACTGTTTTATAAATCGAAAATAATGAAAAAGATATTCGTAATATTATTGTTTGGTTCATTGTTATTCTCCTGCGGAGATACCAAACACGATGTGAATTCCGATGCTGTAAAGAATCCGGCAACAGCAGATTCGCCGGTCGATAACGGAGATTTGCCGGTAATGGTCTTTGAGCGTGGGACGAAGTATGATTTCGGACATGCTCAGTCAGGGGAAATATTGGTTAATACTTTTTATTTCAAAAATGAAGGAAAATCCGATTTGATTATTTCGGATGTAAGTACCTCCTGCGGGTGTACCGTCTCGGAATACCCAAGCAAACCGGTAAAAGCCGGAGAGGAAGCAACGATTACCTTGACTTTTAATACCAAGGGCAGAAAAGGACATCAAACAAAACGAGCTACCGTACTGACCAATTGTAAACCCAACAGGGTAGTCTTGACCTTAACCGCCGACCTTGAGAAAACAGATAAAAAATAATGATAATTAATAATTTGATACAATGAATTTAATAACAAGTATTTTACTGATGGCACCCCCCGAAGGTGGTGCGGAAGGTGGAGGTGCAATGAACCTCCTGATGATTGCGATGTTTATTGGTGTTTTTTACTTCTTTTTTATCCGTCCGCAGATGAAAAAAACAAAAGAAGAAAGAAAGTTTAGAGAAGGTCTTAAAAAAGGTGACAAGATCATCACTGCCGGTGGAATTCATGGCAAAATTGTTCAAGTCAATGATACTACTTTTCTGGTAGAAGTAGATAATAATGTGAAGCTTAAATTTGAAAAAAGTTCGATCACTATGAATGGAGATTCTACTCTCGCCGAAAATAAGTAATATAAGCTTTTTTGATCGTGCAAAACTATAGACCGAGATTGTATTCTCATACGGAAACGACTTCCGGTAGCTATTCGCTTAGGAGTCGTTTCTTTGTGTTTGTGCTTTTTTTGGGTTTGGCTACGATGGCTTGGCTGTTAGCAGTATTTAATCCCATCGGGCGGCAGGAGATAAAATATTCGATTGTCATAGACGAACAGGTAAAAGATAAATGGATCTCTTTGTCGGACTCCCTCTTTGTCGTTCATATCAGGGATGCCAAGACCCTCTCTTTTTGGCATTCAACTATGAATGCAGATAAGATTGTGTTGCGGGAAGAAGATTTTGCTGATAATAAGGGTGAGATAAATCTCAAAAAATTGCTTCTCAAAAGAATTGGAAACAAAAACAAATTGTCATTTGTGACCACTCCGCGTTCGATCTCTTACACTATTATAGAGGTTGTAGAAAAGGAGTTGAATATAGAAGCAAAACCATATATTTTGCCCCGCAATGGATGGGAAGTCGCCGGCAAGCTGACAACGATTCCCGCAAAGATATATGTTCAAGGTGAAAAAAGAATTGTAGAGACCTTAGATAAAGTAGAACTGGTAGCTCAAAAGTTGAAAGAAACTTCCGAAGAACAAGAACTTGTATTGAAACTCCGCCTGCCTCCTTCGATACGGTCCAAGACCAAAAGCATACGAACAAGTTTTTATGCAAAACGTTTTATTACAAAAAATATTCCGCTTGTTATCCCTGTCGGGAAACTGGGAGACAAACGTGTGAAGCTGCTGCCCGCTCAGGTTACTCTCGAAGTGAAAATCCCACTTCTCGAAATGAACAACATTGGCGCAGAGGATTTCTTGTTGGGGCTTGATACGACCGGATTGTATCGAAACAAACCACTGCAAGTGATTGTCAAAAAGAAACCCGGTATCGTGAAAGAAATTCATATCCTCCCCCCCGAAATAGACTACGTATTCCTTGTCAATTAATATGAAGTATGGTGAAAAAAATAGGTCTTACCGGTAACATTGGAAGTGGCAAAAGTCTGGTCTGCCGCATTTTTGAAAAATTGGGTGTTGCGGTATATTTTGCAGACGATAGAGCTAAGCTAATATTGGATTCCCCGCGAATACAAAAAGTGTTGCAGTCCAAATATGGAAACAATATTGTGAAAGGGAATAAAGTAGATAGACATAGACTTGCTTCGATCGTTTTTACGGATAAAAAAGAGTTGGATTTTTTAAACTCTCTGATTCATCCTTTGCTCAAAGAAGATATGAAACAATGGTTTGAGAATCTCGAAGATGTTCCTTATGCTATTGTAGAAGCGGCTATTTTGTTTGAAAACGGTTTTGAATACTTATTTGATGAAGTGATAATGATTTCTGCTCCGGAAAGCCTACGCATACAACGTGTGATGAAACGCGACGGACAAAAGAAAGAAGCCGTTCTGCAACGTATTCAAAATCAATGGAGTGAAGAGGAGAAATGCGCCTTGTCGGATTATACAATCATCAACGATGAAGTGCAATTGTTGCTTCCTCAGATACTACAATTTCATAAATTGATGTGAGTCTCCAAGATTGGCAAGATTATAGT
>CAZLTF010000438.1:0-1707 GCA_964562195.1 uncultured Bacteroidales bacterium
ACAAAAATAAAATATTCATCCTATCCTTAGACCTTTCGATAAAATGAAAAATACTCAAAACATTTCCATCTCAGAAGCACAAAATATGGTAGATCTGTGGATCAAAACCACAGGAGTACGCTATTTTAATGAATTGACCAATATGGCAATACTTACCGAAGAAGTGGGAGAAGTAGCCCGGATCATGGCTCGCAAATACGGAGAACAATCTTTCAAAGATACTGACAACTCTGAGTTGGGAGATGAATTGGCAGATGTATTATGGGTGGTATTTGCCATCGCCAACCAAACCGGAATTGACCTCACAGAAGCTTTTCAAAAAAATATGAACAAGAAAAGCAAACGTGACAAAACAAGACACTTCAACAACCCAAAACTAAAATAATAACATTAGAAAAAAATACAAATGAGATGAGTCCGAAAGCAAGTGATATAGAATTAAAAAAAATGCTACTCAATCTGGCATTTCCACTCTTCTTTCTTGCTTCCCTATGGCTTGTAAAAATACTTGAAGCCGGCTTTCATATTTCTTTTGCCGAATGGGGTATCGACCCTTTGCATGTCAAAGGCTTGCGAGGCATCCTGTTTTCACCGTTTATTCATGGAGATTTCCGCCATCTGATCAACAACAGCATCCCCCTGTTTATCCTATGCTGGGCATTGTTTTACTTTTATCATCGCATCTCGTTGAACGTAATACTACTGATCTGGCTGTTGAGTGGACTCGGAACATGGGTGCTCGGAAGACCATCCTATCATATCGGCGCATCAGGAATCATTTATGGACTATTTACTTTCTTGTTTTTCAGTGGAGTAATACGAAAAAATAAACAGCTTGCCGCACTTTCGATGCTGGTTATCTTCTTGTATGGCAGTATGGTATGGGGAATATTTCCAGGCTTTCAGCCCAAAAAAGATATCTCTTGGGAAGGACACCTCTCCGGTGCATTAACAGGGGCTATTCTGTCCCTTTGGTACCGGAAAGAGGTATTTTTTGAAGAAGAAAATCACGACGAAGATGAAGAATCAGAAGAAGCCTTTTTTATGTACAGATGTATGTCCGTACGCGATCCCTATTTGATGAAAGCAAAACCACGTATCCGTGTAAAAAATTATTCCCTCAAACCCAAGAATACAAAAAAATCAAACCCGACAAATATTGTCCACTATCAGATTCACCAACAGAAAACCAAATCTAAAACCAACCAACCCCCAAGAAATCAATAACACCAACACTATATATAATACCCCATTCATTCAGACCACTTCTCTTTCTATACTTTTTTCTCGTAAGTAGGGTCTGCTGAAAATCACAGAAGTGCCTTCTTTGAGAATTTTTCGGCAGACCTGAGAATAGGAAAATTGCGAGTTTAGACATTAAATCGATAGAGGATGATATCGCCGTCTTCGACGATGTATTTTTTCCCTTCGAGGTGCATCTTTCCGGCTTCTTTCACTGCATTTTCATTGCCATAATTGACAAAATCATCAAATTTTATGACTTCGGCTCTGATAAAACCTCTTTTAATGTCGCTATGTATCACGCCGGCGGCTTCCGGAGCGGTCATTCCTTTTTTGATAGTCCAGGCTCTTACTTCTTTGGGGCCTTGTGTAAGGAATGATTGAAGATTAAGAAGATGATATGCCGAGCGAATCATTCGATTGACACTTGGTTCTGACAATCCTGCGTCTTCTAAGAACTCTACT
>CAZLTF010000439.1:0-1880 GCA_964562195.1 uncultured Bacteroidales bacterium
GAATGCATATTGCTTTTTTAACATCCGCACATAAAGCCAAAGATGATCGTATCTATTATCATCAAGCAAGAGCTTTGTCCCAAAATGGAGATAAAGTGTTGATTGTTAGTAGTAAAGAGAAGTTTGTTCAACAAGAAGACAATATTTATTTTGATAGTTTTGAAGACCTGTCTATCTCGAAAAGAGAGAAAATCAATACTTTCATCGAAAAGTTGAAACCGGCAAAACCGGATGTAGTTATTTGTTCCGAACCGATTGCGATTGTCGCAGCTCACCGCTATAGAAGAAAATTTCATGCAAATGTGAAAATTATTTATGATGTCACTGAGTGGTATCCTTCCAAAAAAAATCTGCAACATCTTTCTCCGATGAAGAGGTTTGTAACTTTTTGTAAACTTCTTGCTTTTAATCTGATTGCCTCATCCAAGACAGATGCCTTTATTTTCGGGGAATATTACAAATCACTGCCTTATCGCAAAATTTTCCCGTCCAAAGCCTTTCTTTTTTCTACTTACTATCCCGATATTAAATATATTACACCGCTAAGTCCGAGACTTGAGTCCAATCTCTTGAGGCTCTCTTACTCCGGAAAATTGAGTCGTGAAAAGGGCTATGAGAATTTTCTAAATGTAGTATTGGAAATACATAAAACGAGACCTTCACTCCGGCAGAAAATTAAAATTGTCGGATGGTATGCAGATTCAAAAGAGGAAGAATATTTTGAAAGATGGATAAATACACTCCCTCCTTCAGTAGAAATTGTCAAATACGACGGACAATCTTTTGAGAAATATATCAAATTGATTGCCGATTCGGATGTTTTTTTGGATTTACGCTACGATGATTGGGAAAATCAGCACTGCTTACCTATCAAATTGTTTTATTTCGCTGCATTGCAACGACCGATTATTTATTCCCGCCTCAAAGCCATTGAGAAAGAGGTGGAAACGGATGAAGTCGGATACCTTTTTGATCCCCAAGAATATAAGTCTATCGCCAATGCTATATTGCAATATCTTGATAATCCGGAACTTTATTATCGTTCATGCCAAAAAGCGAGAACCATAGCCGAAAACAAATACAACTGGAACCGAATAAAACCTGACTTTGTTGATTTTGTCCTGTCTTTAGTCGATTGATAAGCTATGTTGTGCTTGAGACAAAAAGCCAATTGTTTTGTTACGCTCGTGTTTGAAATGGTCGTCCCGAGACTTCGTGCCCCCCTTCATTTTACGCACTTCGCAAGCATTTCAACTACGTTCAATGTATCACCTCTGACTTGGCGTTTTCTACCGAAGCACTATCACAAGAGGTAGTTTCATACCGGACACTATCTGTCGGTTGTTTTTTCGTAGCCGGATGCACTAATTCAAAAATAAAACAATCGTATTATTACATATCCGGTGAACTTCGGTAACACGGGAATAAACTAAAATTTGCTCTACAATATGACGCTGTGCAAATTGCCGGTAAGCCTTCTCTACTTTGCGACTTCTGTTTGACGGGTGATTACGGCTGTTGATTGAAGGTGTAGATGTTTTTCTCATACACAATATTTAATTATTATTTATTTTTCGGGAACATAACGTTGGTTGCCGGTAAAATATTTTGCAAATTTGAAAGATTTTATTTCTACTACTGTAAATTCTCTTTTTATGTCTGTGAAGATTCATATTTTGCTTTTTTGAAAATAGTAAGTTGTTTGCGTATCGCACTATGTTTTTTACACTTTGATTGTCGAATAGGAAATGGAGAATACCCACAAAAAAACTATGAATTTTTCCATTATAAAGGAAAAATTAATACAAAATATTCCAATACAAAGGAAAATTTAATACAAAAAATCCGAATACAAAGGAAAAAATAATAGAAAAAAATAT
>CAZLTF010000440.1:0-3446 GCA_964562195.1 uncultured Bacteroidales bacterium
GAAAATATGGATTTTTTACAATTAGCGAAGAAACGTTTTTCTGCCCGGCAATATCTTGATAAAAAAGTGTCAAAGGATGACCTCAATTATATTTTGGAGGCGGGACGTATAGCGCCTTCGGCTAATAATTTTCAGCCTTGGAAATGGATCGTGATTCAAGAGGAGGATAATCTTCGCCGGGTTTATCAACTCTATCATCGAGAATGGTTTAAGACGGCTCCGGTGGTACTCTTAATATTGGCAGATCATCAACAGGCTTGGGAACGTCCGGAGGATGGGAAAAATCATGCCATTATCGATGCCTCCATAGTAGCAGATCATATCACTTTGGCTGCCACACAGAGAGGGCTTGCCACTTGTTGGGTTTGTAATTTTTATGTAAAGAAAACCATTGAATACTTCCGGCTTCCCGAACATCTTGAGCCTGTTGCATTTCTGACCCTTGGATATCCTGTGCAGGAAGCGGATGAGACGAGACATTACCGCAAAAGAAAAAAACTGGAAGAGATTGTGTTTTTTGAAAAATTAAGCTGATGACACATTGTTCCAATGGACATTTAGCCCAAAGGGCAATCGAAAAAGACCGCAAACTCAATCCAAAACCGGTAAAAATGACCCCCCAAAAGGACTTTAGGTCAAAAGTAATCGATTTTGTACTTCGATTTGTAAAAAAAAGGAAATGATAAAAAAATAGTGATAAATAATTTACTATTTCTAATTATTAAGTACTTTTGCAAAAAAAGAAATAATATGAAAAAGATGATTAATAATAGATTTTTATTTGTTACCGGACTTGTGTTTGTAGCTGCTATTTTCAGGCTTATTCCTCATCTACCCAACTTTACTCCGGTTGCATCGATGGCCTTGTTCGGAGGAGCTTTGTATTCCGGCAAGTGGAAAGCTTTTCTTATTCCGCTCTTGGCATTGTTTGTGAGTGATCTGATAATTGGCTTTCACGAAACAATGATTTTTGTATATCTTGGATTTCTTTCAATTGTCGGTATTGGTTTTTGGTTGAAAAAAGCGCTCAATGTGAAAAATATTATAGTTTCCGCTTTGCTTGCTTCTATTGTGTTTTTTCTGATCACAAACTTTGGAGTATGGGTGATGTATGATTTTTATCCCAAAAATTTTGCCGGTTTGATTGATTCTTATCTCGCTGCTATCCCTTTTATGCGCAATGATATACTTGGAAATTTATTTTATTCCGGTGTATTTTTTGGCGCTTATTATATCATAAAAGCTAAGTATCCACAATTGGTTTATGTGAAGTGATAGCCCTTATTTTTTTGTAACACTTAGGAAGAAATATTATACATCAGTTAATTTTTCTTCTTCTTATATATTAAATTTTCAGTATGAAAGCATATGTTTTTCCCGGGCAAGGTGCTCAGTATGTCGGTATGGGTAAGGAGTTGTATGAAGGTTATGAAGAAGCGAAGTCTTTATTTGAGAAAGCAAATGACATTTTAGGTTTTCGAATCACGGATTTGATGTTTGAGGGGACGGATGAAGATCTGAAACAGACGAAGGTGACTCAGCCGTCGATATTTCTACATTCTGTGATCATGGCTAAAGTTTTGGATGGACGTTTTGAACCGGATATGGTAGCCGGTCATTCATTGGGAGAATTTTCCGCCTTGGTAGCTGCTCGCGCTTTGGATTTTGAAGATGGACTTAAACTGGTCTATGCCAGAGCATTGGCTATGCAAGAAGCATGTGAGATAGAGCGTTCTACGATGGCTGCCGTCTTAGGAATGGACGATGAGGTAGTCGTGGATATTTTAAATAATATTAACGAAATTGTCGTTCCTGCAAACTTCAATACGGTTGGTCAGCTGGTAATCTCCGGTAGTATGAAGGGGGTTGAAGTGGCTATGAAAAAATTGACAGAGGCAGGCGCAAGACGTGTTGTCCCCTTGAATGTGGGGGGTGCCTTCCATTCTCCATTGATGGAACCTGCCCGTATAAAGCTCCAAGAAGCTATCAAAAATACTCAATTTCATCATCCGGTGGTACCTATTTATCAAAATGTCACTGCCGAACCTACGATGGAGCCTGACGAAATTAAAGATAACCTCAATAAACAATTGACAGCTCCGGTTCGTTGGACTCAAAGCGTTCAAAATATGCTACGCGACGAAGCAAGTGAATTTATCGAAGTAGGACCGGGAAAGGTTTTGCAAGGTCTCATTAAGAAAATCGATCGCAAAATTCCCACGAGATCTGCGATGTAATATGGCTGTCTTGGTAGTGTTCTCGCCTCTTTTTTTGCCGGAAAGTGAATCCATGTGAATTCTTTTCACATTTTCTTCTAATTAATATTGTGATATATCCGATTGAGTATCAGTTTGATATATTGTGTTTGGATTTTATTAATAAAATAAATGAATAAATGTCCGCTTATAAAAAATATTTATGTAATTTCGTACCGAAATATTTACTTATATAAAAACATATTGGTATGACTACTTTATTATTTGCAAAATTAGGATTAAATGTGATCTTAGCAGGAATGTTTGGTGTTGGAATTACTATGACTGCCGGTCAAGTAATCGTCTTGTTTATCGTAACCTTCTTCCTTGGATTTTTCTTAGGAGTCCTATTTCAACAATTTAAGGGCAAATAGACTTTTGATCGCTCTTTCGCACTTTATTTATTAAGGATTGTCGGGGACGTAGATAGGGGCTGTTGAAAATTCCGGAAGTATTTTCATTTTTTTATTTGTGCGATGATGGGGTATGTGAATGCTTCGAGTTGAACAAATTTTAAAAAAGAGGTGCTTCTGTAGAACGAAAACACCCTCTTCGAGAACAAAATAGACGCAGGATTTATTGAAAAAAACACTGGTTTTTCGCGCTGTTTTGTTATTGATAATTTTTTCGTAATTTATTCTCTTTTGTGTGTTTGAGAATTTTTCAGCAAAGCATGGATATTGATTTATCTACGGGGAGTTTTTATGATTTTTTCTTTTTTAAATTGTGCATTTGTGAAAAGAAAAGTCCGGAAATGACAAGTAGTATTCCGGTTATTTTATAAACTCCGAATACTTCGTTTAATAAAAAAAATGAATACACTGCTGCAATCACCGGAATAAGATTGGCAAATGCTTCCGTCTTTGCCATGCCTATATTCTTGACAGCTAATACATAGAAAATATATGCTATGGAAGAACAAAGGATAGCCAATGCCAAGAAGTAGTAAATCACACGGGGGGCAGCGGCAAATTCAAAATCCGATTCGAAAAATAACAATGGAATAAAATAGATTACGCCGAAGAGATTTTGGATCGCAATAATATAAATAGCATTATATCTTTGGCTCATATCTTTGATGAAAATAGTGTAAATAATGGCGGAAGCAACAGCCATAAACAGCCATAAAATACCATTGATAGATCCGTGAATTCCGGTACTGTTTTCATAGACAATAAATCCGACTCCAAT
>CAZLTF010000441.1:0-2919 GCA_964562195.1 uncultured Bacteroidales bacterium
ATGGAAAATTTATCCGCTTATGTCTTGACTATGAACAGTCAACAATATCTAAAAGAAATTCTCCGTCACTTGGTAGAGGTAGCAGAAGATGTAGTAGTAGTAGATAGCGGTAGCACCGACAAGACAGAAGCAATTGCAAAATCTTTTCCTTCGGTTCGATTTGTGTTTAATACATTCAAAAATTTCAAGGATCAACGGACATTTGCAGCAAAGATTTGCCATTATGATATGGTATTATTTTTGGATTCCGATGAAATTCCGCTTAAAGGATTCAAAAATGCCATCGAAAATTTAAAAATGCAGAATTTTCCGGCAGATGCCTATACCATTGAACGTGAGTGGAATGTTTTGGGAAAAAATATTCATTGTTTGTATCCGGTTGTTTCGCCGGACAATCCCATCCGGATGTATCGCAAATCACAAGTATCTTTTGATGATTCCAATTTGGTGCACGAAACCCCAAGCGGATATAAAACGGTGGGCGAAATAAATTCAACAATTAAACATATCACTTTTCATACCAAGAAAGAGCTATTTCAAAAATTGGACTTTTATACCGGTATCGCAGCACAAGATGTGATAGAAAAGAAAAAAGCAAGCATTCATAAATTACTCTTCTCTCCTTTTGCATCCCTGATGAAATGGTATTTTTTCAAAGGAGGATATCGTGATGGGTTTACGGGGCTTATTTTAGCATGGTATGCTTTTGCATATACCCGGCAGAAATATCTCAAAGCACTAAAATTGCAAAAAGAGATAGGGCTTGCTAAAAATCACAGAAATACCTTTATCCTTTGAATTTGCTTGTTTTTTGACCGGACTCATTATCGATATTTTCATATAATTCATCTTCTTTCACGTGTTTGAGAGTTTTCAGCAGACCATAGGTTACTTGTCTATAACACAAGATATTATCGCAAAAGCAACCCCCCTGTCATCAAAACACATTTACCTCTTCGTCTCAAAAAAGATTCTATACAGATTATGCAAAAGCATAAAATCCAAACCATTATATTTTCCTTGATTGTAGTCCTGCCAGAATGCTCCGAAGATATTCGTCCGGTTCCAAAGGTTGGATTTTGCCCTAAATTCAGGACCTTGGGGCGGAGCTTCATTTAGAATACGTATATAATACTTCGATGAAACCGGCAATTCTTGATGGGATAATAATGCCGCACTCAAGGGAAAATGTGCAAAAACGCCTTCCGGATAATACTCTTTTACCATATTTTCAACTTGTATGCTTAAAGGCAAAGCTTTTTTTGGCTCTGCCAGAATATACAAACACATTATTCCGTAGGTATTAAACATATTGTGATCTTGCCTAAACAAAAAACGATGATATGCCATAGCGTGCGAAAGATAGTACATCTTACGTGCAAAGAGATTTTTGCCACCGGGAATATCTACTTCTTCTCCCAAAATCGCTTCCAAAGCCAATACAAAAGCATAGCGAGTGGAATACAAATCCACCGGAGGTTGCACGACATTTCCCTTGGGATCTATAATCATCCATCTATGTTTACTGTTTCCCCGCTTTCCTTTGACAAGAGGGTTTAGAGCCTTGACAATGCGTTTTGAGATAGCTCTTGTTGTGTCTATAATTTGCTTATTATCAACATATTCCACTACAAACCTGAATCCATATAGCAGTCCCCACACTTGGTCTTGACTCATCTCCTCTACCTCAGCTGCATTGTCTCTACGAACAAAAAAGCCATTTATCGAAGGAGGTTTTCCATAATAGGTTTCTGCTACCGAATCCAAACGGTTGATGGTAATCAAGATATGATTGATTTCTTGCAGCGAAGCCAGCGCTTTTTTCTCCCGGTGTTCTTCTTTCAATAAATGATATTCGGTAGCAAGCACGGCAAGATACATTCCCAAATACCAAGTAACATCAACATTTGTATTTTTGCCATTGTAATAGCGTGTTTCGACCGCAATAAAATTTCCTGCTTGACGAGGGTTTACGGTTTTTCCGAGAAATTGTGTTGTAAATCGCTGCCTGTATTTATTATATTTATTTTGCAAAGCATCCTGACCTTGCAAAATAGATCCCCCCAAAAGCATACTCCACAGTATCAAACCTGTGAATATTTTCTTATTGCGAAGCATAAGGCAAATTATTCCATTTGGTATTTCAGTGCATTAAACAATGGGTTGGCATATATTCTAAGATAAATCTCCCTGTGTTTTTGGTAGTCTCCTCCAAGATTGGAAAGTACCTCCTCCATTTTGGCGGTATATCTTGTTTTTTCCTGTTCGGAATAATGGTCTTTGTATTGATCGGTATTTTGTAACAAATCTGCTGCAAAATAATGAATAGGATACAATTTATAAGTCGTATGAATCTGTTTGTCAATATATAACGTCAATTCTTTGACTTTCTTGTTGAGAGGTAGAGAAGGGTCGATATTTTGTAAATCTTTGACGGTGATCTCCTTGCCAAAATGCAAGTGGACGCGTCCTTTTTGTCCCATCGTACCGCGAATCATACTTTGATAGTCTTCTTTTACCTTTTCCCTCATTCCTTTTCCATTCTTTTTCACTTTCCACTTTACACTTTCCACTACCTAACCACCACCTTTTCATAACCAATACGACCGTTTTCGCCTTCGATGTGGAGGTAGTAAAGGCCGGCGGGGAGACGGCTGATGTCTATCTCCGCGAAATTTTGCGGTTTGAACAAGGCGTTGCTGATGACTTCCTGACCGGCGGTGTTGTAAAACTTATAACCGCAGATATTTTCGCGGGCGGTAAGGTGTAGCACACGATTGGCAGGATTGGGATAAACCCGCAAACCCTCTATACTTTGCTCATTGACACCGGCAGTAGATTTGACAAATTCAGTGGCTTGACCGGTACCGAAAGCGGAATTTGAATAAAACTTATGCGCCATAACCTTGTAAGCTCCGT
>CAZLTF010000442.1:0-2963 GCA_964562195.1 uncultured Bacteroidales bacterium
GTGGCTCTTTCACCGTATCTATTGAAGCCATTTCGGATAATATTGCGTCCGTCGGGACTCCCAAAACTTACAGCAATCTAAATATTCAAGAGACGATTACCGATTCTATTTCAATAAATTTGTCATCTGCAATGACTGATCCGCTGATCCGGTTTAAATTAATTTTGGATAATGGTAATTATACAATTGTTGATACCATTACAAAAATCTATGGGCAGGAAGTGTCTGTGTTTGAGGACGATGGGTCAAATCTGGATGCTTGGACCGGCAATTGGGCGCTTACGAACGAAGATTCTCATTCTCCGATGACTTCTATTACTGATTCGCCTAATAGCAATTATGAAAATAATTTCACATACACCATTACAATGAATGATTTTGTGGAGTTGCAGGGGGATAACTTCCAATTGGCATCTCTATTATTTTGGGCAAAATGGAATATTGAAACCGGATGGGACTATGCTGAAGTGCAAATTTCCACTGACGGTTCTTCATGGACTGCCCTGGAAGGAGGTCATACCAAGATGGGAAATTCCAATCAAGATCCGGGCGTACCTTTGTATGATGGTCTGCAAGAACAATGGGTGATGGAAGATATCGATTTGACGGAGTACATAGGAATGGACGTGAAGATTCGTTTCGTTTTGGTTTCGGATGAATATGTGACTGCGGACGGATATTATTTTGATGATTTGCAGGTCGTGGCCATTGATAATCTTGTTGGTGTAGAGGCCGAAAACAAGTTGGAAAGTCATGTTCGAGTCTTTCCCAATCCATCTTCCAAGACGCTTCATTTTTTGTTGCCCAAGACTGGTTTGCAAATACAAATATTGAATCTTTCGGGAGAGATAATTTATCAAAATAAAGCAACTTCAGGCATGTTTTGGGATCTCTCTGTTGAATCTTGGGAAGAGGGAGTATATTTTTATAAAGTGTCGGATGCCTCAAAGTGTGTCAAGAAAGGAAAAATATTGGTTAAATAGAGTTTCATAGTTTTTTAATTAGTTGGAAGAAGTCCTCAAAAAAATGAGGACTTTTTTTGATTGTCTTGGCACAAAAATTGCGAAACAGAAGCAAAATAATTTTGATGTCAATAGATATGAAAAGTATTCAGGATTTTAATGACTTGAAAAACAGTTTGAAAAGTACAAAGCAAGCCTATTTGCTGTTGTATAAGTCCGGTTCTGAGCAGAGTGATTGTGCGTTGGAGAATGTTTCTAAAATTGTCATGGATAATACGGACACACTATTGTTAACAGCAGATGTGAAAAATGTCAGGGATATACACGGACAATATGGCATAAAGTCAGTACCTGTCTTGTTGAAGTTTTCCGGAGGAGAATTTGTCAGTACTATCAAAGGTTGTCAACCGCCGGATTATTATTCATCTCTTTTTGCAAATAATCTTCATGTGTCTGTCACCAGCAAGGATGAGAAGCCTCAGAAGAGGGTCGTTGTATATACTACACCTACCTGTCCCCATTGTACTTCTGTCAAACAGCATCTTAAAGTCAATGGCATTCGATTTAGAGATGTTGATGTTTCGCGAGATCAAAATGCCGCCGAACAGATGACCCGCAAAAGCGGGCAAAGAGGAGTGCCTCAGATTGACATTGACGGGCAAATAATCGTGGGCTTCAATAAGCCGAAAATCAATGAATTATTAGGAATTAATTAAACATAAAAACATAGTAAAATGAAAGAGTTACAACCACTTAACGAAAATGTGTTATTAGAATTGAGCGATGAGTTTGCAGAAACAAAAACCGCTTCGGGAATTATTATTCCGGATTCTGCCAAAGAAAAACCTTTGATGGCAAGAGTCAATGCTATCGGTAATATTGAGAATCCCGAAATCGCAGTAGGGGATATCGTAATGTATAAAAAGTTTTCCGGTACGGAAATGAAATTTGAAGGAAAGACTTATCTTTTTATTCCTTACGGAGATCTTTTGGCGAAAATTGTTGATATGGAAGAAATCTAAATTCAATTTTGATTGAACACAATTTTCTTATTGAAAAAAGCTCCTTGATTGAAAGGAGCTTTTTTTGTGCCGTTTTGCAAAACGAAAAACCTTTTTTGAGAAAAAAACTAATTTTTCTTGCATATTATTATTGATATTGAATGTGTTGGGACAATTGAAAGAACATTTTTTACAGTTTCTATTTTCTTTTTGTCTTTTCGCTTAGCGGTCATTCAACTCATAGCGATCATATTTTTCGCGAATTTTGTATTTACTCTTGGGAATAAAACCATAATTATTCCAATCGGCATCTTTCAATTCAAAAACTTCCGAAATAACCGCATCAATCGTCCGGTTTTCAATATCCCGAATTGATGCATGAAGATTTTGTTGGTGGTTTTGCGAATGGATGTTGTGTATCAAGGTTTGAAGATTTTCCGAAACATCTTGAGCTTGGATGTCAGAGGAAGAGAAATAGACATTGTATTTGGCGGCAAGTTCCATCAGTTTGTTTTTACCAAACATATCTGCAACTCCTTTTGTCAGTAGAACCCCATCAATCTCCTTGTCTTTCATTAATAAACCTTCAAGCAGGGCTTTTTCGGACTTCAAGTCGTTTAAGATTTTGAAGTTGGTGATTCCATCCATCATGGCTTTCATCAAGGTTGCGGCGGCAGCAGCGGTTAGATTCTGATAATGAAAGGCGGGAAAGATGACCGTATTTCTTCTTTTGCGTTTGGCATTGAGTAGTGCTTCTTCCATGTTTTGAACTGTCCGGATATCTTTCCCTTTTTCCTTTATTGATTGAAGGCTCTGGTTTGTTGCAGTCAAGGAAAGCATATCGGGATAAACCGTAAAAATGCTTTTGGAATCAATTGCATACTTGAAAAGCTTTTCAAAATATAGATTTGCGGTCTCTTCTTCGGCAGAGAAGTATGCCTTTACAAATTCAATACTGCTATCGTTATCAACATCCGGAAGAGTGTCCGAAAATAATAGA
>CAZLTF010000443.1:0-2225 GCA_964562195.1 uncultured Bacteroidales bacterium
CACCTCAGTAGCAAGATATTCCCCCAAATGCAAAACCTTATTACCTTATTGGTGAGGCAAATTTTGTATATTTGATTTGTATCTTTCTGATATCGAGCCAAATAAACAAGCAACAAAACAAGCCATAAAGAAAAGCTGCAACCCGTTTTTTCATTTTTTTCTCCATCGCAACGAAAAAGTTCCTATATTTGCCGAAAATTAACGGTATTGGCTTATTGAGAAGGGAATGAGTGGGGTTTTTGGACAGACTGCCGTCACCGCCAATGGCAAAGTTGTAGGTATGGAAAAATTTGTGATACGATAAAACCTGTGTGATGTTTGGTGGATAGGAGTATTTTTGTCTTAAACCCTAAATATCTGAATGTATGAAACAAAGTAGAATTGAAAAAATATTTGAAAATAAGCAAATCAAACCTACCTCTGTGAGGGAGCTTGTTTTGAAGGTGTTTATGGCGAAGGACTTTGCCATTTCTATGTCGGATATTGAGAATGAGTTGCCTTGGAGTGATAGAGCCACGATTTTCAGGACGCTTCAAACATTTGAGAGAAATGCATTGATACATTCCATCGATGATGGTCAAAAAGCGAAAAAATATGCTTTGTGTTCAGATGAATGCGAATTTCGACATCACGAAATACATCCTCATTTTCACTGTGAAGAATGTCATAAAACCTTATGTGTGACTGCTTTGAATTTTCTTGTCCCAAAGCTCCCTGAGGATTATATGATTAATTCGTATTCGTTGATTATCAATGGGATATGCCCGGATTGTAAATCGCAAGGGTGAAAATAAGACAAATGAATCTTAGGGCGGATTGTGAATCTTCTGCTTTGCAAAAATACATTTTGTAGTTTGCAACTTACTTGCAGTCTATTGCCTGTAATTTTGCACCCAAAAAAATAAATATGGGACATCATCATTCGCATCATCATGCACAGGGAAAGAATATCGGAATTGCCATTTTGTTAAATGTTTGTATCAGCATATTGCAATTGATAGGTGGGTTAATTTCCGGAAGTATTTCGCTATTGTCGGATGCTGCGCATAATTTTAGCGATGTTTTTTCGCTGTTGTTAAGTTATTTTACGCACCGCTTGAGTCACCAAGCTGCAAATGACAATTATACTTTCGGATATGGCAGAGCGGAAATTTTATCTGCATTATTCAATTCCATGACCCTGATTGTTATTGCAATACTATTGCTTTTTGAAGCATCGGGACGTGTTCATCATCCGGCAATCATAGAAGCGAATATTGTAATTTATTTTGCTTTTGCGAGTATTGTGATCAATGTTTTGAGTGTGTTATTGTTGCATAGGGATGCGAAGCATAGTCTAAATATCCGTGCTTCTTATCTGCATTTGTTGACCGATGTTTTGACTTCGCTTGCTGTGATGGTGGGGGGTATTGTTATGAAATATATGGATTTCTATCTGATTGACAGTATTTTGTCTATTCTTATTGCGATTTATCTGATATGGTCGAGTTATCCAATCATAAGAAAAACCTTATGCGTTTTGATGCATAGGACTCCCCAAAATCTGAATATAGAGTCGATCAAACAACAAATATTGTATATAGACGATATTCACGATTTGGAGAGAATACATCTCTGGCAGTTGAATGAAAATGAAAATTATTTTGAGGCTCATATTATTTTGAAAAAAGACTTAAGTGTCAAGGATTTCGAAGTTGTTTCACAGAAAATTTCAAATCTTCTTCATGCCGAAGGCATTGAGAATATTTCCCTGATCCC
Organism: uncultured Bacteroidales bacterium; assembly: GCA_964562195.1. GTDB lineage: Bacteria > Bacteroidota > Bacteroidia > Bacteroidales > S143-32 > S143-32. The sequence continues at coordinate 1,759 of CAZLTF010000443.1, forward strand.
TGCTGTCCGGAAATAATAACTATTTTACCGGTGCAATCGCCAACCTGTGGATTGTGCATACAACTGCCGGGGCTAAGTTGTATATTGGGACGGGAGCCGGAGTTTATATCATTATTAACTTACCCCAGATGAAAGTGCTGTCGGTAAGGGTGGCTTTCACCAAACAGACATTCCGAAAGCGGATCAAAATACTTCCGTGAGTCGTAGGTGACAACTCGACAGATTGGATTTTGCCTCCCATACTGTTGAAAAACTCGATTTTCTCAATTTGTATGGAGTCTTTTATGTTGGAGTGTAAGCTGAAATGCAGCATTTCTCCATTTCTGATCGGATTTGGGAATAAGGTAATCTTTTTGGCATTGGCAGTGATAGGCTTAATGTTGCCATATTCATTGTATTTGGCAACGAATAGTTGTAGGGAATCCATGCTTTTGCCATATTCTCCCGCCAATATTATCTGTTCATTA
>CAZLTF010000444.1:0-3545 GCA_964562195.1 uncultured Bacteroidales bacterium
CCAGTAGAGTATCGCTCCGTAATTTAAGCGCTTCCACTTATCTTTTCTGTCAAGCCATGCATTAATATTGCGGTCAGCCAACTGAAAATACGGAGATGGAAAGATATACCATCGTTCTGTCACTTGAATCAAAATATTGATATGATCATTCGTGGCGGGGAGTATCCGGATCTCTTGAAAGTTGAATATACTCAGGTTTTTCAGATTGTCTTTGCTCTCTTTTATATATTGATACAACTCGCTGTGAGAGAGGCTGTCACCCGCTTTGAATAGAAGCTCTCTGAGAATGATATGAGGTTTTGTAACCTTATTCCCATCAATAAAAATATCGTCAATCACCACTTTATCTTCCCCTTGCCCGAAGAAAAGCAGGGGTATAAGTAAGATGAAAATAAGAATGCCTATATGTTGTTTGTGCATTTGTACAAAATATGAGGCAAAGTTAGGATAATTTATTCAATCAAGAAATTTTTATTGTTTTTCCATCAATAGGGCTACCCAGTTGTTTTTTGTATGATAATTGCGGGTTTGCAATCCATGTTTAGTCGCTTCGGACTCTATTACAGGAATGTCTTGCGTATAAAATCCGCTAAAGAGTATGATAGAACCTTTTCGCATCCTTTGGGTGTAGCCTTGAATATGTTTCAGTAGAATATTGCGGTTGATATTGGCGAGAATAATATCATATTGCTCATCGGGGACTTCGTCCAAATCCCCAATTCTGCTGACGATGTTTTGAGCACGGTTGCGTTCGATATTTTCAAGGATGTTTTCATAAGACCATGGGTCAATGTCGATTGCAAAGATTTCCCTTGCTCCGGTCATTTCCGCAAAAATGGCAAGTATTCCGGTACCGGTACCCATGTCCAATACCTTCTTGCCGGAAAAATCGATCTCCAACATCCATTCCAACATTAATGCGGTAGTCTCATGATGTGCCGTGCCAAAAGACATCTTCGGTTCAATATTTAATTGGTAATCCACATCTTCGGGCGGAGTGTGAAAGGGAGCACCAATCCATATTCTGCCGGCTATCATTACCGGCTGAAAACCGGATTCCCATTCTGCATTCCAATTCCTGTCTTCAATCAACTTTGATTCATAGTCGATATTCCCCAAAACCCTTATCTCTCCGATAAGCCCGTCAAATGCCTCCCGATTCCAACGATTCTCGGCAACGTAGGCTTTCAATACCTCACCTTCTTCGACAAAAGATTCAAATTCCAAACCCGACAAAAAGGCGATTAGTACTTCATTTTCCAATTCACTTCTAAATTTTATTTCAAAATAATTCATCTTCTCTATTTTTTGGATTTTTTGAAAATACGATCTCTTCCGATATCAACAATTGACCATTTTTGGGTTTGTAATCTTCGATAAAACATAAGCCTCTTTGTTGTATTAATAAACTATCGAATATGTATCCATAGCAATCACCAATTCTTCATCCGTAGGAACAACCATTACTTTTATTTTGGAATCATCCGTTGTCAATAAAGTCAAAGTAGAACGTGTTTTTTTATTTAATTCACTACTGAACTGTAGCCCCCAAAATTTCATCGCAGACATAATCTTTCCGCGGATGTAGTCACTATTTTCTCCAATACCTCCGGTGAAAATAATAGCATCCACGCCTCCCATTACAAAGGTGTAAGCTCCCACATATTTTAGCAAACGATATACAAACATTTCCAGTGCGAGTATGGCTCTTTTATTTCCATTTTCGGCTTCTTTTTCCAATTCTCTCATATCGGATGATATTCCCGAGATTCCCATCAAACCACTTTTTTTGTTTATTAGTTGATTTAATTCTTGTGGCGTCATCTTTTGGTTTTCCATTATGTATTGTATTATGCCGGCATCAATATCTCCGGTGCGCGTACCCATGATCAAGCCCTCGTTGGGTGTCAATCCCATTGATGTGTCAATCGATTTCCCATTCTGAATAGCGGCGACCGAAGAGCCATTTCCAAGATGACAACTAATGAGTTTTAGCTCCGTGATATCTTTGTTCAGAAAATCTGCGGCTTGTGCCGAAACATAGCGATGGCTTGTGCCATGAAATCCATAACGCCTGATTTTCAAATCTTTATAGTAGGAATAGGGGAGAGCATAGAGATAAGCATATTCAGGAATGCTTTGATGAAATGCCGTGTCAAATACCCCTATTTGCGGGACCGTGGGAAGTAGCTTTGCGATTGCTTCAATTCCTTGAATATTTGCCGGATTGTGGAGGGGAGCCAAGACCGAATTGTCACGCAAAGATTGCAATACCACTTCATCTATCAAGACGCTTCCCGAAAAATCTTCCCCGCCGTGTACGACCCGGTGTCCGACAGCGCCGATCTCTTCAAAATTCCGAATGCATCCATTCTCAAGATCTGTTATTAACTTCAAAACCTCCGAGATCCCTACATTATGATCCGGAATCGCCATTTCAAACATCTTCTTTTCATGCCCTTCGATTTGATGTTTTATGACACCTTCGGAAAGCCCTATTCTCTCTACGATTCCTTTCGCCAATATCTTAGCTTTGGGCATCTCTATCAATTGATACTTGATGGATGAACTGCCACTGTTTAAAACCAATATTTTCATTCTGTTAATTGTTGTTTGTTAATCCGTGATAAGTTGTGTGTCACCACTTACAGTACATTGGCAAGTTGTTCTTTTACTTTTTCCAGCTCACTCTTCATATTTACTACGATTTTTTGGATGTCAGCATCGTTGGCTTTGGAGCCTAAAGTGTTGATCTCACGAAGAATCTCTTGTGCAATAAATCCCAATTTCTTACCTTCGGATATTGCACTGTCAAGTGTTTCGATAAAATACTCACAGTGTTTCCTCAATCGTATTTTCTCTTCGTTAATATCCAGTTTGTCAATGTAATATATTATCTCCTGCTCAAAGCGATTGGAATCCTTTTCGATTTCTTCAAGGTTTTTGTTAAGCCGTTCTTTGATTCTTTCGATTCGTTTCTCTTCATAAGGGATGATTTCGTCCAAAAGCCGGAGAATATGTTGAATGTTTTTCAATATGTCTTGATGCAATGCTTTCCCTTCATCTTTTCTGAATTGCATTACTTGCTCCACGACACGATCAAAGTAATCTTGAATGAGCATAATGTCTTTCTCCGTAAGCTCCGTTTCGTTTGGAATGAGCACATTGGGAAGAGCTAAGATACTATCAAAGAGATTTGCATCCTTTTCGATTCCTAAATCCTGCTGTACGAGGAGAAGCTCCGAATAATATTTCTTTATCAATTCATTATTGAGTGAATACCGGACTATCTCAGACTCCCTCTCGAAGGCGATTATCACCTCTATTTTTCCACGGATAAGTTTCTCAAAACTGATTCTTCGCAGACCGGATTCCAAATTTGCCAAAATTTTGGGGAGTCTAAAACGGATATCCATATTCTTGCTGTTGATCGCTTTGATCTGAATATTCATTTTTTGTTTATTCCACTCAAATTCAATATTCCCAAAACCTGTCATCGATTGTATCATACACTGAATTTTTTTGCAAAAGAAATCATTATTTTT
>CAZLTF010000445.1:0-1711 GCA_964562195.1 uncultured Bacteroidales bacterium
AAGCCAAAGATAAGCAAATTCCCAATGTGTATCTACTCCGGTCCCGTCTTTTGTCCGATGGTGGTTATTTTGCGAAAGCACAAGCGATTTTACTTGAAAAGAAAACCAAAATCCTTGATAAATCAAATACCAAAGATAAAATTGAATTTTATTATCGCTTAGGAAGAATCAATCACGAATGGGGAAAAATGGAAAAAGCCATCCCGTATTACAAAAAGACAATTGAGCAAGGCTCACATCTATCCTATTATTATGCTGCCAATTCTGCATTAAAGTTAGGAAATATTTACGAAGTCAAAGAAGATAGCAAGAATGCCTTGTATTATTACCGCTTAGCAACGCAAATGGATAACGAAGAATATAAATCCAGCATTGATCAGAAAGCAAAAGCGGGAATACAGCGAATTGAGGAGAAGGAATAAATCTAATTTTCCATTGATTTGATATCCTTGACATTCAATTGCATAGTGGTTTTGCCATTCCAATGGTTCTCTTCCAAATAATAGCAAATTTTAAAAGTATTGTTTTTTACCAGATTATAATGTTGGCTTTGTTGGAATGCGATAGCATTGAAAGGATAAGTCCGAATATGCGGATGTACGACTGAGAATTTGAGATGCCGTTTTCCGACTACACGTGCATAGCCCGAGTCCATCAAATTTTCGGACATAAACACAGGAGCCATATTTCCGGGTCCCAAAGGACCAAATTGTTTTAGGATTCGATAAAACTTAGAATTGATCTCATCCAGATTGATAACGGCGTCAATTTCTATCTCCGGACTCAATTGATCTTCTAAGATATGATCGGAAACATATTTTTCAAAACGTGTCTTAAACTCAATCAGATTATCAATTTTTAAAGATAATCCGGCAGCATATTTATGACCTCCAAAATTCTCTAATATATCTTTGCAAGAAGCGATTGCTTCATAAATATCAAAATCTTTGACAGAGCGGGCAGACCCCGTAATCAAGCCAGTAGATTCGGAACGCGTAAAAACAATCGTAGGGCGATAAAAAATTTCCACCAATCGTGAAGCCACAATTCCTATTACTCCTTTGTGCCAATCAGGATTATAAACGACCGTAGTCTTAATATCCTTTTTGGGTGCCTCTTTATCGATAATCTCGGTTGCTTTTTTGGTGATATTGGTATCTATTTCCTTTCGTTCGGTGTTGAATTCATCAATGCTTTTGGCAAAGTTTAGAGCTTCGTCGGCTGTTTTTGCTATAAGCAATTCAACCGAATTTTTGGCACTCTCCATCCTTCCGGCGGCATTGATTCTGGGACCAACAAGAAAGACCAATTCGTTGATAGTAAGCGTCTTATTAAAATAATTATATTCCTTTCGCTCTTCGATAGGCTTTTTAACAACATCACTATATTTTAATATTGCTTCCAATCCAGGGCGTGGATTTGTATTCATCAAACGCAATCCGTGATATGCCAAAATACGATTTTCACCGGTCACCTCTACCATATCCGAAGCAATACTAACGACTACCAAGTCAAGATATTGATGCAATTGCTCAAATGGGATATTGTTTTTTCGTGAATACGCTTGTATCAATTTAAAACCTACACCGCATCCGGATAAATCATGATAAGGATAATCACAATCATCCCGCTTAGGGTCTAATACTGCTACCGCATCCGGCAATACATCACCGGGTCTATGATGATCCGCTATGATATAATCAATATTTTT
>CAZLTF010000446.1:0-4792 GCA_964562195.1 uncultured Bacteroidales bacterium
ATGGTAGAGTAGGGTCCTCGCAGGTACGGCGGAAGTCCTGCTGCATAATTCAGATGTTCCAAATCCTTCAAATCCTCCGGCGTATATACATTTTTGACGTGAATATTTTCAGCCGTCTTAAAACCTTTGTTGTGAAAAGAAATTTCATTGTGAGAAATTCTCTTTTTTATATCTATTTGATGAAAATTGGGTTTCATACTTTTCTCTTTTTTTTTTTTGGCAAAAATGCTTTCTCTTTTCGATAATTCAAAAATCCATATTCCCGGTAAAAGTCATTTATCTAAACAATACCGACCTAACATTCCCTGTATTTTCATCCAAGCCGACAGAGCGGATATTTGCCGGCAGGCGTGCGGTTTTCCCAAATTGAGCAATGGGATAACTTCCTTGAACTACGATCTCATCATTGATATTCAATTTGAGATTCATTTGTAGAGGAATATTGTAATAAAGTCCCAGATTTTTTTGCTTTTCTTCAAATATTACAGGAGGATATTCTTGCAAATCCGCCTTTTCCATTTCCAAATATATCGTTTCCCCCAATTTGGAACCGGCATGATGCAAGCCTGTCCTTTCGGAGAAAGTGAAAACAGGCAACATATCCACTCCGGGGTCTTTGGGAATGACCGAAAAAGTATAGGTAATCTCTTTGACAACCGTAGCACCGGAAAACATAGCAAGATATTCCTCTTCCATTTTTTGCAATTGAGAATCCATATATTGGATAGCGGCACCGTTATAGGCTACTTCATTATATCCGGTCAGCAAATTGTAACGAGCTGTTTTCAATTTCTCAATCATTTTTGCCGCTTCACGTGCGTTGTTTTCACTCCCTTTGAGTGCCCATTTCTTTTTAAAAAACTTTTTACTGATTTCGATGGTATCGATGATCAATTTACGGACGATGGTGTCAGTCGTTTCTACCAGATTGGAACCATTTCTATATTTAAATAAATCTCCTTTTTGAAATGAACTTTTGAGATATTTTTCCATCGCTTTTTCCATCGTTTTGCCTTCCTCGATACCACTCATATCCATCAAAAAACCTTTATTGTTGAGATGAAATCCGATGGAATTTTTTTCCTTCTTGGACAATTCTACAAAGAAAAAACGATTTGGATCCGGAATGGCTTCGGTATGCATACGGACATTCACAATCTCATATGTAGAATGATCATTTTTTATTACATTGCTGATATTTACATACTTATTGGCATAATCCGCATACGGACCTTTATGTTTTTCCAATTTTCGTATCGTGACTCGAAAAACAATTTTCGTTTCGGGCAGATTATAGATAAAACCCATTTTGTCCGAAATCTCCGTCTCATTCGTTAGCGGATATACTTGCACTTGTGCATTGCTCTCAAAAGCAATTATCACAAACAAAAAAATCAACAGCTTCTTCATATTCATAACTTTATTATCCTATCCATATATTTAACAAAATCACAATCGCCTGTCATTGAACTATATAAGATGTATTTCTTAAACCGTCAGACCGGCTTTCAACATACTTTCACAAAGGTGAAACAGCCAACAAAAGTAACAAAAATATCAACTCGAGTACTATGAAATATTATTTTACTTGGTTTTATCTATTTTTGTAATATTGCACCCAAAAAATGAAAGATTATGTTTGATAATCCATACATCATCATTTTGGCGTTGAGCATTTTGGTGATTTTATCCTATTTATATATCGGCATCGCCGCAAAAACCAAAGTTCCATCCGTGCTATTGCTACTTTTTACAGGAATCATTGCCCGTATTGCATTTGACTATTTTGGATATCCCGTTCCGGAAATGAATCTTGCCTTGCAAATACTGGGAATCGTAGGAGTAATATTGATTGTCCTTGAAGGGGCTTTGGATCTTGAGATTGCGCGCGACAAATTGGGATTGATAATCAAAGCCTTTTTTTCTGCTCTTATCATACTGATTGTCAGTGCCCTTACAATGGCATACGGAATTCAACTCGTTTATCCCCAATTTAGTTTTCAATTGACTTTGGTCAATGCGATCCCGATAGCCGTGATTAGTTCGGCGATTGCGATCCCGAGTGTTGGACATTTTACGGAAGAAAAACGTGAATTTATCATCTATGAATCCATTTTCTCTGATATTCTGGGTATCGTTTTCTTCAATATGGCGGTGACCAATGATAAATTTACAATGCATACTCTTAGCTGGTTTGCCATTGATTTTTCGGTTGTAATCGTTTTTTCAATTATCTTCTCGATTTTGATGATTATGTTTATCAACAAAACCAGTATGAATATCAAATTTTTCCTGACTATCTCTTTGCTTATTTTCCTTTATGCTTCGGGAAAATTAATTCACTTCTCTTCCTTGCTAATGATATTATTTTTCGGAATAATTCTCAATAATATCGAACATATTCATATTACTGCTCTGCAGAAACTGGTTCAAAAAGAAAAACTTTTCAATAGTCTCAATCAATTTCGAATGATCACCAATGAGACGGCTTTTGTGATTCGCACCTTTTTCTTTTTTATTTTCGGTTTCACCCTGAAAATAAGCATTTTATTTGACGCCAAATTATTGCTTACAGGTGTTGTGATTCTGATTATTTTATATGGATTGCGATATTTGTTTTTGCGCTTCGTCGTCCGGAGAGAAATCTTCCCCGAGCTATTTGTTGCGCCGCGAGGTCTTATTACCATTCTTCTGTTTTATGCTATCCCTCCGGAATTTGATTTGGGCTTTATCAATGAGGGTTTACTGTTTTTTGTAATATTGGCAAGTAGTATTATTATGATGATCGCTTTGATGAAAGATAGCCGGGGATTTCAAGGTGATATCATATTTCGATACGATCTTTTCGGGCAATCTCTATCGATAAACAAGAAAAATGAAGGTGAACAAAGAGATGTAAATACGGAAGACCACGAAACGATAGCCGGACAATAAGACTTTTTGGTGATAAAAGCCTCCCCATCCCATCGCAAAGATATGACGGGCGACGAATGAACAAACATATCCGATAATTACGGAGAACTTTCTCTACAATCCAACAAATATATGTTTGCTTATGGGTATATGTGTATATTTGCACCTATGAATTATCAGGAGACAATCGCATATTTATTTGCTCAACTGCCTATGTTTCAGAGAGATGGAGCAGTAGCATTTCATTATAAATTGGACAAAACACGAGCTATCAATAAGATTTTGGGAAATCCATGCGATAAATTAAAGTTTATTCATATTGCCGGTACCAATGGCAAAGGCTCTGTCTCTCATTTTCTCGCTTCTATTTTGCAAGAAGCAGGTTACAAAACCGGACTTTATACCTCTCCCCATTTAAAAGACTTTAGAGAACGTATCCGCATCAACGGAGAAATGATACCCCAAGCTATGGTCATCGACTTTGTCGAAAAATACAAGTCTTCGCTGGAAACTTTAAAAACTTCTTTCTTTGAATATTCCTTCGGAATGGCAATGGATTATTTTGCCAAACAAAATGTAGATATCGTAGTCTTGGAAACCGGTATGGGTGGCAAACTCGATTCTACCAATATTGTACAACCATTGTTGACAATCATCACCAACATCAGTATGGATCACACCCTGTTTTTAGGCGATAGCCTGACCGAAATAGCCGGAGAAAAAGCAGGAATTATCAAAAAAAATATCCCCTTGATTATTGGTGAAACACAGATCGATCCGGAAAGTATTTTTAGACGAGAAGCAGAAAAAATGCAAGCCCCGATCTCTTTCGCCGATCAAAATATTCATTTACAAAATTGTCAATCAAAACAAGAAGACCAAAATTTCTTCCTGTCTTGCCAAGCATATCTCAAAGAAGACTTTTTTGTCAATCTGCGTACGCCCCTCTCCGGATTTTATCAACGCAAAAACCTGATAACTACGATGATGGCAGTGTTGGAATTGCAAAAGATGCATTTCAAAATTGATAAAGAAAATACCAAAAAGGGATTGCTGAATGTAATCCAAAATACAGGATTGCAAGGCAGATGGCAGATTTTAAAAACAAAACCCCTCGTGATATGTGACACAGGACACAATAAAGATGGATTGAGCTACGTGGTTTCACAACTAAAAAGCCTCAAACGGAAAATCCATTTCGTCTTCGGAACAATGAAGGACAAATCTCATTCTGAAATTTTCGCATTATTGCCCGAAGATGCTATTTATTATTTTTGCAAACCCAAAGTGCCGCGTGGAATGGAGGCAGGTGTTTTACAAACAGAAGCCCGTCAATTCGGATTGTTTGGAGAGTCTTATTCATCGGTGCGGGAAGCATACCTTTCGGCACTTCAAAATGTACAAGATGAAGAAATGATTTTTGTAGGTGGTAGCACCTTTGTAGTCGCAGAAGTTTTGTAAATAATACCAAACCCTCAAAAAGTATTCAATATCAGTAATATCTGTGTGCAGGGCGGAATTGAAAAATATTTATTAGTGATTAGTTGTTAGTTGTTAGTGATTAGTTGTTAGTTATTAGTTGTTAGTTGTTAGTTGTTAGTTATTAGTTGTTAGTTATTAGTTGTTAGTTATTAGTTGTTAGTGATTAGTGATTGGTGGGTTTGTTTCACGGTGTTTCATGGTGTTGGTGGAGAATTGAGAATTGAAAATTGAAAATTGACAATTGAGAATTGAGAGTTGAGAATTGAGAGTTGAGAATTGAGAATTGAAAATGAGGTAATAAGGTTAATAAGGTTGGGTTTGGGGGGAACTGCTTGCTACTAAGGTTTTTCCAAAAATATTTGAAAAAATGCCGATAGCTATTGGTATTTTGGGTTTT
>CAZLTF010000447.1:0-5576 GCA_964562195.1 uncultured Bacteroidales bacterium
CTCTCTTGAAAGGACAAGTGCAAGTTTACTCATTCTTTTTAATTCTTCCTTATCCATTCCATACAAGTAAGAATGAAATAGTATAAAAATAAACAAGAAAATTGTCCTACTCTTTACCATAGGTGCAAAAGTAATAAAAAATACTATTCACAACTAATGGAAAAATTTATTACTTCTTATTAGTAAATCGTATCTTTTCTCATCTCGGTTTGTGGATATACATTACTAATGGTTTTTTTGCTGTGCGAATCAAAATCAAACTCCAATCCGTATTTTTTGTTCTCCACGTTGTCAAATTTATACTCCCCATTGGTTACAACACACATTTCAATCGCAGAGCTATTGTTAAGAAGGTAAACTATCCCATTTTGATCAATTATATTACCAGCTTCGTTAAGCACCGTTCCCCCAATAAATTCTAATTCCTCCTCATCATCATTAATAAAAACCAATTCTTCCTGATAAACGGCATTGTCATAGGTTTCTTTTTTTACTTCTTCTTTTGTGCATGATACAATTGCAAATACACCAAATACTAATCCAAAAATAACATTTCTTGTTTTCATAATTTTTTCTTTTTTATGTTTATAATTTATATTTTTTATCATCGGCAAAATTACAAAAATGTTTAATATTAAGACGTGTAAAAGTCGTAAAAGATATTAACAGTTTGCCAACAGCTTGTAAATGGTTATAAATAAGATAAATAGAGTGAATCATTTTTTTACATAAATTATTATAAATGTCAGTTGTTGCAATTGAAAAAATGTCGTATTAAACAAAAAATATTGCATTATAATAAATAATTATTGTTAATAAGGATTTTGCGTCATTATTAATAGGATGTTGTAATATCATACGGTAATGTATATAGTTTGTGGCAATCGGTGCCGGCACGCCAATTTTGCACAGCTTTACAAGGAAAAAAGCAGGTGTTTTTGTGGAACAAAAACACTTGCTTTGAGAATAAATTATATGCAAGACTTTTTGGAAAAAACTCTGATTTCTATTGCATTTTATTATTGATGTATCTACGTAACTTATTTTTTTTTACCTGTTTGAGAGTTTTTCAGCAGACACTATTTATTAAAACCGCCCCCTTAAAACAAAATTTGTAAAAAAGATTGTGATAAGGAAGCGGATTGTAGTGGATGCAAAAAAGTAGTGAACAAAAGGACTGGCTTGCAGCATAGATGGATAGATGGCTATGGAAATAGCTTATGCAAAAAGGAGTAGAGCTTGTCAATAATACCTTTCCTTTTTTATATTGCAATAAGAAGTCGAATCCAATATTTCTACTTCCTGCGCACGGTGATTGCTGCCATTGCCGCTTCAATATTTATAAATACTTTTTTGGGGTTGTTTTCAAAATCGGGGGTTCTATAACGTCCCTTTTCTATTTTGTCAAACCCGATAAAATCGCGTGAAGCCAATACCATAGATGTATGTATCTCACCTGCCATATCGTTAGGAATGATAATTTCGATGTTCGACACACCGGCATGAAGTGTGAGATTGACCGTATCTGTTTTGTTTCCTACTTCTACAAATATATCCGTAGCACCGGCATCAATTTCCAATTGGCGAACCATAAAATCCTTCAAGTCCATATTGATATCTGCTGCTCCGGCATCCAGTTTTATGTCCCACAAAAGATTGGGATTGATTTTCAAACGGGCATCTATATCAATATTGTCTCCTGATTTGAGATGAACTTTCTTTTGTTTTATTTTGACGTAGGCAATATGGTTTTCTATTTCCGTGTTTGCAGAATATTGTCCATTTATCTGGTGTGCATTAAATTCAAATAAATCTGAACTACTTTCTCGAAGTGTGAATTCACCTGCCCCGAAGTCCATCTTAATTTTACCTGCCGTCAAGTTTTGTTCAAGGTTCTGTGTAAAATGAAAGTTGCTGTTGTCGTTATAGATACTATCCTCATTATCATAATCGTCATCATAAATCTGAATATTGTTATGGTTGAAGCGTATGTTACGAGTCCAAGAACTTGCCGGCAAGTAGATGAGAGTCAAAAAAAATGAGATTAGGGTCAGCAATGTCATGGCTATCTTGATGTTTTGTTTGATGGGTAGTAGGCTTACTCCCCAAAAAATCAATAGAAAAGGCCAAAGGCGAAATACATTCGACCAATGAAATTCTATATAACCAAAATTTTTCAAGCCAAATAGGACTCCGATTGCAATCAGAAAAAGTCCCCAATAAATTCCTCTATTGTTGTTCATAATAATATATTTTTAGAATGTTTGATTGTTATCTGAATTACTATTATTGTTAATGTTTTTGTAGGCATTGTGCACCAAAAGGATACCTCCGATAATTAATAAAACCGGCCAAATATCTCCAAAATGAATAGTCGGAATAAACTTATCAATGAGAAACATAACACCCAATAGTATTAATATAATTCCGCCCCATAAAGCACCATTTGTTTCCATGCCATTTTCGCCTGAGAAGATAGTCTGTGATTGTGGATTGTCATTTATAATAATATAATCATTTTCGTCCGGAAGAGCTATCCATAAGATAATATAGATCAATACACCCGACATGCCTACCAATGACAATAAAATGAAAATGACTCTCCATATCACCGGATCCATACTGAAATATTTTCCCAGTCCGCCACATACTCCGGCGACAACCCGGCTTGATTTGCTTCGAAATAAATTGTTTGTACTCATATTTTCAATAATTTTTGTTTTGTTGTTTGAAATTTCTTCTTTCCTCTATTGAGATTTGTTCCGGTACGGCTATCCACATAATAATGTAGAGTAGGACACCGCTTAGTGCGGAAAAAAACAATGCTATGAAAATAACTCTCCAAATGATAGGATCCATATGAAAGTGTTCTCCAAGACCTCCGCAAACACCTGCAATCTTTCGATCCGCTTGACTTCTGTAAAGTTTTCTTTGACTCATATATATTTTTTACATCTATGACGAGAAAAACGAACAGAAGTTACAAAATAGATTAGAATTAATATAAATTTCTTTTTGAATGAAAAAATTGTATTTATATTTGTAAATTTGCCGTTCAAAAAAAAATGATATTCAGGATAAGTCTCCGGACAAGGAAGTTTATCCTAACAAATTTAAAAACAGTAGATAAGCGGATGGAAAGAACATCAAAAATCATTTGGACAAAAGTTGACGAGGCTCCGGCTTTGGCGACCTATTCATTATTGCCGGTAGTAAATGCTTTCACACAAGCAGCCGGAGTTGTATTAGAAACAAGAGATATTTCTTTGTCGGGAAGAATTTTAGCCAATTTTCCCGAAAACTTGAAAGAGGGTCAAAAAGTACCTGACTATTTAGCCCAATTGGGAGAACTGACTCTAAAACCGGAGGCAAATATTATTAAATTGCCCAATATTAGTGCATCGGTACCCCAGCTCAAAGAGGCAATCAAAGAATTGAAATCAAAAGGCTATGATATCCCCGATTATCCGGAAGATCCCAAGACGGAAGAAGAGAAAGCTTTGGCTCTTCGTTTTGCAAAAGTATTGGGTAGTGCTGTTAATCCTGTTTTACGTCAAGGAAATTCGGATCGCCGGGCCGCTGCTTCCGTCAAAAAGTTTGCAATGAAAAAACCACATCGAATGATGAAGCCTTGGGGTGACAATTCAAAAACACATGTGGCATATATGAATCATGGTGACTTCTTCGGTAATGAAAAATCAATTATCGCTAATAAAACATTTGACTTCCGCATTGAACTAAAAGGAAATAAGGGTGAATCAAAAATCTTAAAAGATGGCTTGAAAAGCTCCGAAGGAGAAATTATGGATGCTACTTTTATGAGCAAAGATGCACTTCGTAGTTTCTATAGAGAGCAAATTGCCGATGCCAAAGAAAAAGATGTTTTATTCTCTCTACATTTGAAGGCAACGATGATGAAGGTCTCTGACCCGCTTATGTTTGGTCATGCTGTAGCGGTGTTTTACGAAGAGGTGTTAGAAAAATATGCGGATGTGATGGATCGACTGGGTGTTAATCTCAACAACGGCTTGGGCGAGTTGTATAACAAAATCCAAGAATTACCTGAGGCGCAACGCAAGGAGATTGAGCAAGATATCATGGCATTATACACGAGACAAGCGTCATTGGCAATGGTAGATTCGGATAATGGTATTACCAATCTTCACGCACCCAACAAAGTGATTATTGATGCTTCGATGCCGGTAGTCATTCGCGATGGAGGTAAAATGTGGAATGCCAAAGGACAACTGCAAGATACCAAAGCTGTGATACCGGATCGTTCTTATGCTACTATGTATCAGGAAGTTATTGAAGATTGTCATGTGCATGGTGCTTTTGACCCTGCAACTATGGGTGCTGTTTCCAATGTCGGACTGATGGCTCAAAAAGCGGAAGAATACGGTTCTCATCCTACAACTTTTGAAATACCATTTGACGGAGTCGTAAATGTTGTGGATAAAAATGGCTCTGTCTTAATGCAGCATCAAGTTGCCGCAGGAGATATATGGAGAATGTCAAGAGTCAATGATATTCCGGTTAAAGATTGGGTGAAACTGGCTGTCACCCGTGCCCGTGCTACCGGTTCACCGGCGATTTTCTGGCTGGACAAAAACCGCGCTCACGATGCCAATATTATTCTTAAAGTAGAACAATACCTCAAAGATCACGACACCAATGATCTGGAGATAAAGATAATGGCTCCAAAGGATGCTATGAATTACACCTTAAAAAGAACAAGAGCAGGTCAAGACACTATTTCTGTCACAGGAAATGTCTTGAGAGATTATCTGACAGATTTATTTCCTATTTTGGAATTGGGATCAAGTTCTAAAATGTTATCCGTAGTGCCTTTATTGGCGGGAGGTGGTTTGTTTGAGACCGGTGCCGGAGGTTCGGCTCCTAAGCACGTCGAACAATTTCTCAATGAAGGACATCTTCGATGGGATTCTCTCGGTGAATTTTTGGCTTTGACCGTTTCTTTGGAACATTTATCCGCGAATTTTGATAATCCCCAAGCACAAGTCCTCGCCGATACGCTGGATCTTGCTATCAGCCGGTATTTGGAAAATGAAAAAGCGCCATCACGCCGGGCAGGAGAACTTGACAACCGGGGTACACATTTCTTCTTGGCTCAGTATTGGGCAGTAGAATTGGCAAAGCAGGATGAGGATGAAGGCTTGAAACAAAAATTTGAGAGCGTAGCTCAACAACTGCTTGACAACGAGACTACGATTTTGTCCGAAATCGCTGCCGAAGAAGGCAAACCTACCAATATAGGCGGTTATTATTTGCCTGATGATACATTAGCCGGAAAAGCAATGCGTCCCAGCAAGACTTTCAATGAAATCATCGACAATTTATAAACGAATTATACATTAATAAATATATATAATATGGAATTAAAAGATAGATTGCAAGAGAGGATTGAAGCGCAACGTCCGCGTATTCAACGCTTAAAAAAGGAATTTGGAGACGTAGAAATCGGAAAACATACCATTGGTCAGGTTATTGGCGGTATGAGAGGAATAAAATCCCTGATTACAGATATTTCATATCTTGATCCCAATGAGGGGATT
>CAZLTF010000448.1:0-2634 GCA_964562195.1 uncultured Bacteroidales bacterium
TAAACGTTTTGAGGAATTTTATAGTATATCAACACATAAAATTTTACGCTATTTATTCTTGAAACAACATATCAAAGTTAGAGGCCGTTTCAAGGTAGATAAATTGCCTGTAGTCTTGTATAAAAATCAAGAAATTTATCTCAAGGATAAACAAAACCAGATTATGATTTATAAAGATTTAACAAAATCAATCCCTGAGCCAATGGCTTTGCGTATGGCTTTATCAATACAATTCATTAACTATTATCTTGAACTGGATTTTGATAATATGATTAAAAATATTATACGAAATTCAAGACGATTTACAGATCGAAAACGTTTCAAATTGGTACCTGAATTTTTATCTGATTTTCCAAAGGACTTGAATCGATATGTTAAAGAAAGCGTTATTTTTACCGCAAAAATGCTTGAGAATTATATATTCATCGGGCCGCCGAATGATTTTTGTCATCAAGGAACGATTTTTTATGATCGTTTCTA
This sequence comes from uncultured Bacteroidales bacterium, assembly GCA_964562195.1. Taxonomy (GTDB): domain Bacteria; phylum Bacteroidota; class Bacteroidia; order Bacteroidales; family S143-32; genus S143-32. The sequence goes on from CAZLTF010000448.1 coordinate 481, forward strand.
TGATAATGGTTTTTGTGAGGAATTATTACGAATGGATTTTATTTGTTTTATCTATAGTTTACGCTATGGTCTTGTATCAAATCCTTGGTATATCTTTGCGGACATATTTGCTAATTATGGTTTGTCTGATAGATTAAAACGCAAATATCCTTTTTTGTATTACAAGGACGAATTGAAAGAACGTGTTAAATATTTTGACCTGGAGATGATATATCATGGAAGAAGAAGTAAAAATAGTTGATCTCGAAGAGATCAGCGAGGAAAAAGAAATAGTGCCTGTCGATGATGATCGACAGAATGAGCTTTTCTTTTCAAAAATTTCTGAAGAGCGGTTAAAATCTTTAGCTAGTGTTATATATCAATGTGTTACCAGGGGCAAAAGTATCAATTATATTTGTTCTTTGTTAGGTCTTACACCTTCACAAGTTAAAATGATACAAGAAACTGAATTTTATCTTGAATCGGTGCATACTTTAGTTGAAGATGACAAATCTACTGTAAGAGATATTTTGAGAGCGCATACAGCCGAGGTGGCTGAAGCCTTATTAGAGCAATGCAAAAATGGTAATGTAAAAGCTATGAGCGAATTTTTCAAACAACTGGAAAAGAACAGTAAATTCAAGGATGAGCGTCAAGCCGCTATGGATTATATTAGAGATGTTCTTAGTGCGGCTGGTATCAAAGACAAAACTGAACGGACAAGAGAAGCTATAGAGGCTTCCAGAAAGAACTCAGAGCCTATAGATGTTGAATATGAAGAGATTGACGACGAGGAAGAAGATATTGAACTAGAGGAAATAGAAGTTGAGGAATTGGAGCTGGAAGATGATTGATTCAATCTATGCCGACAAATATCGTGATTATGTAAATCAATTAGTTGCTTTAACTGAAGATGTACACCGACAATTATTAAACTTTGAATTGTATGAAGATGTGATCGATTTAGACGATGAGATTATAGATATTCTCAATGTTTATCAGGAACGGTTAACTAAACTACGTATGAATATTGAGATATTGAGATTTTTATCGGGAGGTGACAAATGCGAGTAAAATTCGCCGTCCCTGCTCCTCCTGTAAATTCGAAAGATGATAAAGAGTGGTGTTTGCAGCATAATGAATATGAAAAATGGTTTAGAATGAAACAAAAATTTAACCGTATAATGTCACTTATAGATAAGTCCGAATATGAAGCAATTAAACTTCATTTCAAATTTCTATTGAAATGAAAAAGCGCCTCCGATACCAAGGAGGCGCTTTATTTTTATCTTGGCATTGTAAAATACTCGTCTAAATCAGGCTTGTCAATTTTACTTTCATATAGGATATATCTAATCATTTTCCACGATAACTCGCTAATTTCCTCAAATCCCATTGCACACAATAAACTATATTTTGTTATACGCAAATAAGGGCACCTTTGACAGCGCCCGTTATATGGGCAATTATCATTCATCACCGAAACCTTCTTTCCATCTTTATGATCTTAAGGTTTTCTTCAAGATCAGTTACAATTTCCTTTATGGCCTCTGCGAAGTCGATCTTTTCGGATCGCTCTTCGTTTATCTCTTCGGCCATATCGGCCAGGTAACCTTTCACATAGCGAATAATATCATCTATATATTCGCTATTATCAAGGTTTTGTAAAACTTTCAATATGAACCTATGGTCATTGAACTTTACACCATAGGCATACTCGCAAAGCATATCAATCTTGTCCATCTTATTTTTCCTTTCTACATTTTTTGTACATCTTTATGAAATCAAAGGTGATAAGTTTTTTTAACGACTTCTGAAATTTCTTGAAGTCGTCCTTGTACCACCTTTGATCTTTTCTTTTTGCACTTTCTCCCATGGCCCTGATCTGAAAGGCCATTATTTCACAAATTCTCGCGGCTGATTCAAATTCGTTCATTAGATTAACTCCTCTTTTTTGAGTTCTTTGAACAGTTTTTGATCGTCATCTTTCAGAATGATCATTCTTGCCTCTTCATACTTCTTGAACCAGAAACCAACAAATTTTTTCTTGTTGGCTTTGATACAATCCTTGATATTCAACAAGGATTCTTTTGCGTCTGAAATTGCATAGATCATTTTCAAACGCAATTCTAATTCTTCGTCCATAGCAACTTCTTTCCAAGTTGCTATGTCTTT
>CAZLTF010000449.1:0-1855 GCA_964562195.1 uncultured Bacteroidales bacterium
AATCCTTATGTCTTTTTGCCTCATCAACACCATCTTCTGCACACTGAGACCCCTCGTCTTCATGCCCATATGACATCAGATAATAGAGGTTACACTCCCACCCTTTTGCCCTGATCCTCTCCACCAATGCTATCGCTCTGTCTATATTGTCACATCCCTCTTTAGTCCGTCCCCGTACTGTTTTCCCTATAGTTCGAACAACAATAAGCCCGATCTCTTTTTTACTCTCATTCTTGTAGACAATATCCGGATATAGCTGTGTTTCCAGGATAGACTGATCATCAAACATATATTTGATATCTCCTTCAACGATCGTATTTTCTACACTCCAATCCTTAATATCCAACTGCTTGTCTGATTTTACAAGCCATTTTTCAGGCTCTTGTAAAATAACAGAGTGATACACATTCAGTGTATCTTTTTTTGTGCGCGCCAAATAGATAAGTGCCATCTGTGCTATCGTATTCCATCTACTTTGTGAATGACGAAAATCTCTTTTTGGTTTACTGAACAAATAGGTTGCATTATGTACCATTTTTTATCCTTATTATTTTAATATATTGATCCAACCATCCTTTGGATGTTCGAACACCTTAATCGCTGTACCATCCACGTTGTATTCCATTTCTGATACAAAGATAAGAAATTGTACGCTACTATAGTGACACTAGATGTCCACATATAAAATATGAGCAGAAAATGGAAAAATTATTACAACACCAACGGCACAATCAAATCATCAAGCGTCTTAAAAACGGGGAAATACTCTCTATTAGCGAACTTTCAAGAGAATGGAATATTCCAACAAAAACCATACAAAGAGATTTCAAAAAACTTATGGAGGGGGACTATAGCATAGCAAGAGCAGAAGATGGCAAACGTTTTACCCTGGCAAAAGAGAACAGTTCTTCAGATAACACATCATTAGCTATTAAAATGCTTGACAGTTTTTCTGCTGATATTGGTGGAAAATTCTATACTAAAGCACAAAGTGCACTAAAACGTATTGAAAAAAATATCATATCACCTTTTTATACCCGTATCGATATCGAAGATATTTCTCAAATAATGCCACAGATAGAAAAAATTGAATTGGCAATCTCCAAGCAAAAAATGATCTCATTTAAATATAAGCGGCACTATCAAGCCGATGAAATTAAACACTACACTCATATCAACCCCTATAAGATCATTATATTTGACGGTTTTTTCTATCTCTTCTGTCAGCATCATAACTACTTTCCAAAATTTTATCTCAAAGCAATATCGAACCTAAAGATAGAGGATGAGCATTTCATCTATGATGAACAGATACTTTCAAGGGTTCATAAAGCACATGATATCTGGTTTGATCCAACCAAAGAGGAGTTTGAAGTTACACTCTATGTAGACAGTGTTGTCAGGATCTACTTCGAACGAAAACCACTTAACATACAACAGTTTAAAAAATATTCTGACGGTACAGGGGAGGTTACCATTTCTGTTACCAACAAAGAGGAGGTTTTCTCTCTGATGAAAAAATGGCTGCCCCACATCAGGATACTTGAACCTGTAGCACTGCAAAAAGAGTTTGAAGCCATGCTAAGTGGCTATGTTGCTTACTGTAATACATCACAATAAAGCAACATTGTACCCTTAGGGGGAACCCTCCTCTAGTGGCTTGCGGGCTTAGGGGTCTGGTGATAACGATAACTTAGCTTAATTTTCCAAGAAAAATACCCCCTCAATACAAAAATCCAAACAGCTAAAGCAGGATTTTATTGCCAAAATCCACCTCTATATTTGATATGCATGTCAAATTTAGTAGTAGTTTTTTTGATATATACATCAAAAATTTAAATATGATGCTCTACTA
>CAZLTF010000450.1:0-1562 GCA_964562195.1 uncultured Bacteroidales bacterium
CCTGTTCCGGCACCACCATATACCATATTGATGGCTGCTACTTCACTCTCTGCTTGCAAGACTACCATTCCTGTTCTGAGATGTGGTCTTTCCAAAGCCAAATGCTCTAATACTTCCGATTGAGGAGTAATCGGATAACCAAAATAACCATCCACACCCGTGCGAATAGCTGCCTCAGCCAGTGCCTCATTACCCTTCATTAATCTTATTTCTTTTTCCATTCTAATAATTTTTTTACAAACGAACTCTATAAACCGTAATTACTCCATCCGGACATACCACTGCACAATTGGCACATCCGATACAATTGTCATGCACATCTTGCATGTATTTGTACCCTTTCTCGTTTACGATATCCACCATCTCAATAGTATTTGTGGGGCACACGGGGATACAAACTTGGCATCCTTTGCACTTCTCCACATCAACTACAATCGCTCCTTTTACTTTTGCCATAATATATATTTTTTTTTATTTTTAACACGGCCCGAAATTACACTTTTTTTTATTTGAAAATACAATAAATTATTATTTCATTTTCTTCTCTGATTTATTGCCTTCCGCTCATAGGGTTCAATCGCCTAAGTATGCACAAGGATTCTCCTGTTTTGGTGCTTTACCGGATACTAATCCATGTTTCATCATGAATAGGATATACGGATTGGAAGCAATTAACATTTGTGTTAATCATCTCATAGACTTTGTTTTACAATACAAGCAGCAGGTATATTTCATTTTTCTTGCTTTCTCGTTTTATTCTTTTTTCGTTTGTTTTTTCTCTTGTATGTATTTCCGGTTTGGAAAAAAGAGGGCAAAAAAAAATGCCAAACTTTTTCAAAATTTAGCATTTTTTCACATTTTCTTATTTATAAAATAATGTTTTTTGCAGGATATTCTACTCTCATCTTACGATCTCGGCGATAATTTTATTCAATTTTTCGTCCAAGTATTTTTCTGTCCTTGTATATTCATTTATCGTTGTCAATTTTTCCCTTACACTGAAATAAAATTTAATTTTAGGTTCTGTCCCCGACGGACGAATGGAAATTTTGCTTCCGCCGGACAAAAAGAATTGCAGGACATTGGAAGCGGGTAAATCTATTTCGGATTCTTCACCGGTGATCGTATTCAATGATTTGCGAGAGAGAAAGTCTTTGACCATCACCAATTTTTCACCGAATACTTCTTTCGGTGGAGTTTGACGGTAAGATTTCATCATTTCTTGAATTTCTTCTGCTCCCTTGATACCCTTGCGAACTACGGAGACCAAACGTTCTCTATAGAAATGGTGTTTTGAATAAATCTCTGCGAGTAAATTTTTCAATGACTTTCCTTGCTGCTTTGCCCATACCGTCATTTCGGCGATCATCACAGCGGACACTACGGCATCCTTGTCCCGTACGGCATCTCCGACGAGATAGCCATAGCTCTCTTCTCCTCCACCGACAAATCGTTTTTTCCCTTCCCAGAGGCGGATTTGCTCTGCAATATATTTAAAGCCCGTCAAAGTGTCTATGATTTCCACGTCAAAAGCCTCTGCTATTTCTCGAAGCAATTCGGTC
>CAZLTF010000451.1:0-4393 GCA_964562195.1 uncultured Bacteroidales bacterium
GGATAAATCCTTTGAATTTATTATTAAAACACCTCCCGTTGCTGTGCAAATATTAGAAAAAGCTAAGATCAAGAAAGGTTCTTCCGAACCTAATCTTGTGAAAGTTGCTAATATTACTTGGGACCAAGTGCGTGAAATCGCTGAAGCTAAAATGCAAGACTTAAATGCATTTACAGTCGAATCAGCTATGCGTATGGTTGCTGGTACGGCTCGAAGTATGGGGGTAAGGGTAAAAGGAGATTCACCTTTTGAGAAAAACTAATTAGGTGGTTGTAAATTAATTAAATAGCACAAAATGGCTAAAATATCCAAAAAAAGAAAAGAAGCTCTAGCAAAATACGATAACGAGAAAATATATTCTTTAGAAGAGGCTATTGAGATTGTAAAGAAAACTTCTTATACAAAATTTGATGCTGCTGTAGATATGGACATTCGCTTAGGCGTTGATCCTAGAAAAGCGGATCAAATGGTTAGAGGTTCGGTAACTTTACCTCATGGCACCGGTAAGAGTATCAAGATTCTTGTATTATGCTCTCCTGACAAGGAGGAAGAGGCGAAAGCAGCCGGAGCTGACTATGTTGGACTTGACGAATACGTTGCGAAGATTCAAGGCGGATGGACCGATGTTGATGTAGTTATTACTATGCCTAGTGTAATGGGAAAGGTTGGTAAATTAGGTAGAATTTTAGGACCCCGTGGTCTTATGCCTAATCCAAAAACCGGAACGGTTACGATGGAAGTAGGAAAAGCTGTAGAAGCTGCAAAAGCCGGTAAGGTTGACTTTAAAGTTGATAAAACCGGTATTATTCATTCGACAGTCGCGAAAGTTTCATTTGAAACCCAAAAAATTAAAGAGAATGCACAAGAACTCTTTACGAAGGTTATGAAACTTAAGCCCGCTGCATCCAAAGGTACTTACGTTAAAAGTCTCTATCTGTCAAGTACAATGGGACCTAGTGTGAAAGTAGATCCTAAATCCGCTTCAATTTAATTCAAAAAACAGGAAGAATGACAATAGCAGAAAAAACAAAACTGATTGATACCCTCGTGGAACAGTTAAATAACAGTAATGTTGTTTATCTTGCAGACATTTCCGGTTTGAACGCTGAAGATACGAGTAATCTGAGAAGACTTTGTTTCAAAGAAAACATTGTGCTTAGAGTGGTTAAAAACACTTTACTTACAAAAGCAATGGACAAGTCCGAAAAAGATTTCTCAGGTCTAATGGAAACCTTAAAAGGTCCCAGTGCTTTGATGCTTTCAGAAATAGGAAATGCTCCCGCCCGCTTAATAAAAGACTTTCGTAAGAAGAAAGAGATTCCTGCTGTAAAATCAGCATTTATCGAAGAGATGACTTATATTGGCGATGATCAAATTGATTTCCTCGCTAGTATTAAATCTAAGGAAGAGTTGATTGGAGATATTATTGGTCTCCTGCAATCTCCTGCTAAGAATGTTATCTCTGCATTGCAGTCCGGCGGTCAAAAACTGAGCGGTATTCTAGAAACATTATCAGAAAAAGAAAATTAAAAATTTTTAGTAGAAACTTATTTAAATAGTAATAAAATGGCAGACTTAAAACAATTTGCAGAACAATTAGTTAATTTAACAGTAAAAGAAGTTAATGAATTAGCTGGAATTTTAAAAGAAGAATATGGTATCGAACCGGCAGCCGCTGCAGTCGCAGTAGCTGGTCCTGCAGCCGCTGCTGATGCAGCTGAAGAAAAAACAGAATTTGATGTTATTCTTACAAATGCAGGAGCTTCTAAATTGAAAGTTGTAAAATTAGTAAAAGAATTAACAAGCTTAGGTTTGAAAGAAGCCAAAGGTTTAGTTGATTCTGCTCCTACTGCAATCAAAGAAGGAGTACCTAAAGACGAGGCTGAAAGCCTGAAATCTCAACTTGAAGAAGTTGGTGCTGAAGTTGAAATAAAATAGTTTTTTTGTTTCACTTATAAATTAGACACCTCTCAAACACTAACGTTTGAGAGTGTCTAATTTTGTGTATAATATATTTTCGTATATCTTATACACTTGTTTATTTTAGTATTTTTCTAACCTAAAAATTTATAGTCTTGACAAATATAGGTACCGAAAGAATTAATTTTGGGAAGACCCAAGTCAAATATGATTACCCGGATTTTCTTGATATTCAGTTAAAGTCTTTTCAAGACTTTTTTCAGCTTGAGACAAATCCTGACGATCGTACCAATGATGGTCTTTTCAAGGTGTTTAGTGATAATTTTCCAATCTCTGATGCTCGAAATCTCTTTGAATTGGAATTCTTGGATTATTTTGTTGATCCTCCTCGCTATTCAATTGAAGAATGTGTAGAACGCGGATTGACGTACAACGTCCCATTAAAAGCCAAACTGCGTTTGTCTTGTAACGATCCCGAACACGAGGATTTTGAGACTATTGTACAAGACGTTTACCTTGGAATGATTCCTTATATGACACCCAAAGGAACTTTCCTTATCAATGGTGCCGAAAGGGTTATTGTATCTCAGCTCCACAGATCACCCGGGGTCTTCTTCGGACACCATAAACATGCCAACGGAACTACCATGTATTCCGCCCGAATTATCCCTTTTACCGGTTCGTGGATAGAGTTTTCTACGGATATCAATAATGTAATGTATGCATACATTGATCGTAAGAAAAAATTACCTTTGACTACCTTGTTGAGAGCTATCGGTTATGAAAAAGATAAGGATATTCTTGATCTATTTGAATTAGCCGAAGAAATAAAGGTTAGCAAAACTTCCCTTAAACGTTCGGTCGGAAGAAGATTGGCTGCCAGAGTTGTCAAGACCTGGCTCGAAGATTTTGTAGATGAAGATACCGGTGAAGTTGTTTCTATCGAAAGAACCGAAGTTATTCTCGATCGCGAAACCATCTTGGAAAAAGAGCATCTACCCTTGATACTCGAAGCGGAAGTGAAAACGATCTTGCTTCATAAAGATGAAACGGTGACGCAAGATTTTTCTATTATTTTTAATACACTGCAAAAAGATCCTGCCAATTCGGGAAAAGAAGCTCTCGAGTACATTTATCAACAATTGCGAAATGCTCAACCACCGGATGAAGAAACGGCAAGAGGTATCATCGATAATCTTTTCTTCTCCGAAAAAAGATATGACCTTGGTTTTGTTGGACGTTTTAGAATTAATAAAAAATTAAATCTTGATATCCCGTCGGATACGAGAGTTTTGACGAAAGTCGATCTAATCAGTATTATCAAGCATTTGATCGAACTTATTAATGCGAAAACATTGGTGGATGATATTGACCATCTGAGCAATCGTCGTGTTCGTACCGTAGGTGAACAATTGTATTCCCAGTTTGCTGTCGGTCTGACTAGAATGTCCCGAACTATCCGCGAAAGAATGAATGTGAGGGATAATGAGGTATTTACTCCCACGGATTTGATCAATGCGAAGACTTTATCTTCGGTTATCAATTCATTCTTTGGGACAAATCAGCTTTCACAATTTATGGATCAGACAAATCCACTCTCAGAGGTAACTCATAAAAGAAGGGTCTCTGCTCTGGGACCGGGCGGTTTGTCGCGTGAAAGAGCCGGTTTTGAGGTGCGTGATGTACACTATACGCATTATGGTCGTCTATGTACGATCGAAACACCGGAAGGTCCGAATATCGGTTTGATTTCATCTCTAACCGTATTCTCCAAAATTAATGATCTGGGATTTATTGAAACCCCTTATTATAAAGTCGAAGAAGGTAGAGTCCGTTTTGAAGATGGGCCTATCTATCTAAGTGCAGAGGAAGAAGAAGATCTGGTAATGGCTCAAGCAAATACTCCCGTTGACGAAGAGGGGAATATTACTGTCGATCGATTGAAGGTGAGAGTCGGTGCAGATTATCCTATCGTAGAAAAGAATGAAGTCCATTATATGGATGTTGCTCCCAATCAGATTACTTCTATCGCCGCCTCATTGATTCCTTTCTTGGAACATGATGATGCCAATCGTGCGCTGATGGGATCAAACATGATGCGTCAAGCCGTGCCTTTGCTCAATCCCGAAGCACCCATCGTAGGTACGGGAATTGAAAAATATGTTGCCCGTGATTCCCGTGTATTGATTAATGCCGAAGGAGAGGGGGTTATAGAGTATGTTGATGCACGCGAAATCAAAGTGAGATATGAACGTTCTGAAATAGAAAAACTTATTAGTTTTGAAGAAGACGTTAAGACATACAAACTTACAAAATTTAAAAGAACAAACCAAAATACTGTCATTAACCTTCGTCCGATTGTTCGAAAGGGCGATAAAGTTACCAAAGGACAGGTACTCTGTGAAGGTTATGCTACACAAGCCGGTGAGTTGGCTACCGGACGAAATCTGAAAGTTGCTTTTATGCCTTGGAA
>CAZLTF010000452.1:0-2162 GCA_964562195.1 uncultured Bacteroidales bacterium
AAGCCATTATCCGGATGGCATATTTTGTCGTCTTCGATAGTATCATAAATTACCATGCAAAAGTAGTATTTATTTTATTTCAACAAATATTTTTCTTTTCTTTTATCAACATTTTATTTCACAATAGATACAAGGTTCTCCGCTAAGTTGTTAACATTTTATTACTGCACATACAGAAATGATATTTCCATTTTCCATTTTTTATCTACATTTGCAGTCTATTTTAATGAATAAAAAGAATGAATTTACATCTGTACAATCAGGCATTTATTGTTTGCGGAGCCGGAAGCGGATTGGGAAGAGGAATCGCAGAGAATTTATTGGCAGAAGGGGCAGTAGTTTATGCTATCAGCAAGACGCCGGACAAATTGGGAAGCCTTCAAAAGACCTTTCCCGAACAATTGAAAATTTTCGGATTTGATCTCACTGACATCAAGTCTTTGGCAATTTTTTTTCAAGAAACAGAATCCGTTGTATTTTCGGGAGCGCTTCTCAATGCCGGAGGACCTCCGGCAATAGCAAGTATGGAAACCCGTCTTGAAGATTGGGATGCAGCCTATTCAAATTTGGTTCGATGGAAAATTTATTTTACCCAACAACTTATTCCACAATTCAAGAAACAAAACTACGGACGCCTACTCTATATCGAAAGTGCTGCAATCAAGCAACCAATAGAAAACCTAATACTCTCAACCTCAATGCGTTTATCAGTAACCGGATTTGTCAAAACCTTATCACAAGAACTTGCAAAAGACAATATTACAATGAATATCCTTGCTCCCGGATTTCACAGCACACCGGCGGTAAACAGGGTTTTTGAAACAAAAGCAAAGAATCAACATATTTCCATCGAAGATGCCAAAAAGGCTTTTCTTCAAAATATTCCAAGCAGACACTTGGGAAATGCTGAGAACTTCGGCAAACTGGCGAGTTTCTTACTCTCTCCTTCCGCCTCCTATATCACAGGACAGACCATCAGTGTTGACGGAGGCTTGACAAAATATATTTTTGGATAAATTGAATCAAGAAAAAAAAGAAAAAAATGGATCATAGCGAAAACGAAAGAAAAAAAATCGGCAAAAAGAAATACTACAAAGAGCTTAAAGCCTTGCAAGAAGAATTGGTAAAGCTCCAAAATTGGGTCATCGCAAAAGGCTTAAGAGTAATCGTCATCTTTGAGGGCAGAGATGCAGCCGGCAAAGGAGGCACTATCAAACGCGTCACACAGTCACTCAATCCCCGGAATACAAGAGTCGTAGCATTGCCCAAGCCAACGGAAAAAGAAATCACCCAATGGTATTTTCAACGCTATGTACATCACCTTCCCGCAGCCGGCGAAATAGTTTTATTTGATCGTAGCTGGTACAATCGTGCTGTCGTAGAACGGGTTATGGGATTTTGTACCGATGAACAATACTGGGAATTTTTGGAGTATTCCTGTTCCAGTTTTGAACAAATGTTGCAAAGAAGCGGAATTATTCTTCTGAAATATTGGTTCTCTATCAGTGCCGAAGAACAAGAAAAAAGATTTCGTGCCCGCCTCGACGAACCTACCAAACGCTGGAAATTTAGCCCCATTGACTTGAAATCATTTCACCTCTGGGAAGAATATTCGGAGGCTATTGACAATATGTTCAACTATACCGATACACCGCAAGCCCCCTGGTTTGTAGTCAATGCCGACGATAAAAAAAGAGCCAGACTAAATATGATTAGCCACCTATTGCAACAAATACCATACAAAGATATTCCGATCAAAAAAATCGAACTTCCCGAACGCCCAAAATCCAAAGCTTATGTCAGATCTATCAAAAAACCCCGAAACTATGTTCCCGAAATTTACTAAGCACAAATATTGTCCTCTCTCGGAGGCTTACATCTTATTTATCTTTCACTTAGAAAATCACAAATGATACAAATATACTTGATAAAATATCCAGACCATTTGTCCTTTGGGAAAGAAAAAAGTCCTGAAAAAAAACAATTTACAAAAGAAGATTTAAAGCAAATATTGAAATCCTATTTTCATATTGATGCAAAAGATGAAGATTTCGGAAAGAATGAAAATGGAAAACCATTTCTAAAAAATTCCAAACTATTTTTTAATCTTTCCCATTCTCAAGAATATCTAATTATTGCCTTTGGCAAAAAAGCATTGGGAA
>CAZLTF010000453.1:0-2970 GCA_964562195.1 uncultured Bacteroidales bacterium
CCTACGGACACACCAAACAAATTGCCGAAGAAATAATCGAAAATGTTTCATCCCTTGACGGAATGAACGCCATATTGTTGCGCTATTTCAACCCCATCGGAGCACACGAATCAGCGCTAATCGGCGAATTGCCACTGGGAGTTCCCAACAACCTAATCCCCTTTATTACCCAAACCGCTATCGGGATAAGAGACGAGTTAAAAGTATTTGGTGATGATTATGACACTCCTGACGGAACTGCTATTCGCGACTATATTCACGTAGTAGATCTGGCAAAAGCACACGTCATAGCAATGAAAAGAATGTTACACAAAAAACAAACAAAAAATCCGGAAATTTTCAACCTCGGCACCGGTAAGGGGTTTTCGGTTTTGGAAGTAATACATGCATTTGAAAATGTCAGCGGACAAAAATTAAAATACAAAATCGGAGATAGAAGAGCCGGAGACACAGAACAAGTATGGGCAGCCACTCAATTTGCCAACCAAGAATTAGGCTGGAAAGCCGAAAAATCAATTGATGAAATGATGGCTTCCGCTTGGAAATGGGAATTGGCACTCCACAAAAAGAAAGAAAAATAATCAACAGACATTTCCGCTTGCAGGGAGATATCCCCTCTCTCCCCAGTCAAAATGAGTCAAACAAAAAATTTCACCGGAAAAGAAACCATATTTTATTCATTTTCGGAACAAAAAACCACTTCTATTGTTGATTTTAAGAAAAAAGAAAATATGACAGCAAAAGATATAGAGATAATGTCACCGGTTGGTTCGTACGAATCCCTGATGGCTGCAATACAAGCAGGAGCAGGTTCCGTATATTTTGGAGTTGGAAAACTAAATATGCGTTCCAAATCAAGCAAAAATTTTACACTGGACGATTTACAAAAAATAACCCGGATTTGCAAACAACACAACGTCCAATCCTACTTAGCTCTCAACACGATCGTCTATGATGAGGAGATGGATGAAATGCGCACACTCGTAGATGCTGCCAAAGCCAACGGAGTATCGGCAATCATTGCAACGGATATGTCGGTAATTCTCTATGCTCGCCGGATAGGAATGGAAATCCATATGTCCACTCAGACCAATGTCACAAACATAGAAGATGTAAAATTTTACTCACAATTTGCCGATGTGATGGTGACTGCTCGCGAGCTGCGTCTGGATCAGGTCGCATACATCACTCAGGAGATAAAAAGACGGCAAATCACAGGACCCTCTGGCAAACCGGTACGAATAGAAATATTTGTTCACGGAGCCTTATGTATGGCAATATCGGGAAAATGCTATTTGAGCCTGCATACCATGAACTCCTCTGCCAACAGGGGCGCTTGTCTTCAACCTTGCCGCCGGTCTTATGAAGTGACCGAAAAAGAAGGTAACTTCGCCTTGGAAGTGGACAATGAATACATCATGTCTCCCAAAGATCTAAACACACTCTACCTTCTGGACAAAATCCTCAAAGCGGGTGTTACGATTTTGAAAATAGAAGGACGCGGAAGATCTGCCGACTACGTCAAAACCGTAACCTCCGTGTACAAAGAAGCTGTAAATGCATATTTTGCCGGAAATTTCTCTTTGGAAAATATAGAAATGTGGAACAAAAAACTTCAAAGTGTTTATAATCGCGGCTTCTGGGAGGGCTATTATATGGGACGCAAAATGGGAGAATGGACTGAACGCTACGGCTCACAAGCCACACAAAAAAAGATATTTGTCGGGAAGATAGTCAATTTTTATACCAAACTGAATGTTGCCGAAATAAAAATGGAAACCCACGATCTTAGTACCGGAGACCATCTTCGCATAATAGGCGAAACAACAGGCGTTTACGATGACAAACATATTGCCGAGATACGCGTAGATCACAAAACCGTACAAAAAACAGTCAAAGGTGAAATTTGTTCTATCAAAACAAACGAACTTCTACGACGTGGAGATAAGGTGTATAAGGTAATCGAAGTAATAGAACACTTCTAATCTCCCATCTTCTCGCTCAACTCCAACCAACGCAACTCTTTCTCCTCCAGCAAACGCTCAATCTCCGAATAACGAATAGATACATCGCGAAAAACATCAGGGGCAAGATTTCCCGAATTCATCTCGTCCATAATCCTCGCTTTCTCTTCTTCCATATCTTCAATCTCAACTTCCAATCTCTCAAATTCTTTTATCTCCTTATAAGTAGGCTTATCCTTTGCCCTTTGAATCTTTGCGATAGGTGGTTTGGCTTTTTTGGCAGCTTTCTTTTTTTGATTCTCCTCGATCAATCGCATCTCTTGATAATCAGAATAATTACCTACAAAATCCTTTACTTTTCCATTCCCTTTGAAAAGGAACAAATGATCTGCCAACTTATCCAAAAAATAACGATCATGTGAGACTATCAGCAAGCAGCCCTTATAATCCAAGAGAAAATCTTCCAATTTTTCCAACGTATAAATATCCAAATCATTGGTAGGTTCATCAAGAATCAAAAAATTTGGATTTTTTATCAAGGTGATTAACAATTGAAGTTTTCTTTTTTCACCACCACTAAGACTCTCATAATAACTATGTTGCAAAGTACGCGAAAACCCAAAATGTGTAAGAAATATCGAAACCGCTTGACTTTCTTTTCCAATCTGTACATATTCGGCAATTTCTTTCACGATTTCCAACACACGCAAAGACGGATCTACCTTCAAGGCATCCTGCGTGAAATACCCAAATCGAGTGGTCTGTCCCAAAACAATTTCTCCCGTATCCGGAGAAAGTTTTCCGGTTAGCATATTGAGAAATGTAGTTTTCCCGCTCCCATTGTCGCCTACTATTCCGATACGTTCACCACCTTTAAATATATATTCAAAAGAATCCAAGACCCTTAAATCACCAAAACTTTTTGATAAGTCTTTGACCTCCAATATCTTTTTCCCTTGACGGCTCATTCGCATCGAGAACTCAATTTGTTTTTGTTCTGTTCTTT